>JBBQQV010000264.1:0-4927 GCA_038215505.1 Lysobacterales bacterium | reverse complement strand
ACTCGCGCGCCGGGGAATCACAGGTTCTGTACTTCGCCCCAGACCACATGACCTCTGATGAAGTGCCCGACCTTTGGTATCAGGTACGCAAGCGCGTGTCCGATATCCGTGGGCAGCTGCCACCAGGAGTGATGGGGCCGTTCTTCAACGACGAGTTTGGCGACACCTTCGGCAACATCTACGCGCTGACTGGCGAAGGCTTCGATTACGCCGTACTCAAGGACTACGCGGAGCGTGTGCAGCTAGTGCTGCAGCGCGCGCACGATGTCGCCAAAGTGGACCTGTTCGGCCTGCAAGATGAAAAGATTTTCATCGAGATCAGCAATACCAAAGTCGCGACCCTCGGTGTGTCCCTTGAAGCGGTCCAACGGGCGGTGGACGAGCAGAATGCGGTTATTGCCGCCGGATTCTTCGAGACTGACAGCGAGCGCGTGCAGGTGCGGGTGTCGGGACAATTCGACTCGGTGGAAGCGATCCGCGCGTTCCCTGTGCGCGTCGATGGCCGCAGCTTTACCTTGGCCGATGTCGCCGACGTGCACCGCGGGTTTTCTGACCCACCTGCTCCGCGCATGCGCTTCATGAGCGAGGACGCCATCGGCATCACCGTCTCGATGCGCAAAGGCGGCGACATCATTGGTCTTGGCAAGGCCTTGGAGGCCGAGTTCGCGCGCCTGCAACAATCGCTGCCGCAAGGCATGTCCCTGCATCGAGTCGCCGATCAACCTGCCGCGGTGCGCGACTCCGTCGGCGAGTTCGTACGCGTATTGGCCGAGGCGGTCGCCATCGTCTTGCTAGTGAGCTTTTTCTCATTGGGATTCCGCACCGGACTGGTGGTCGCGTTATCGATCCCGCTGGTGCTGGCCATGACTTTTGCAATCATGCAGTTCTTCGGCATCGGCCTGCACAAGATCTCGCTGGGTGCTTTGGTGCTGGCCCTGGGCTTGCTGGTCGATGACGCCATCATCGCGGTCGAGATGATGGCGATCAAAATGGAACAGGGCTTCGACCGCGTGCGCGCGGCGGGCTTTGCGTGGCAGTCGACCGCGTTTCCGATGTTGACTGGGACCTTGGTGACGGCCGCCGGCTTCCTGCCGATTGCCACCGCCGCCTCCGGCACCGGCGAATACACGCGATCCATTTTTCAGGTGGTGACGATTGCCTTGATCGTGTCGTGGATCGCAGCGGTGGTGTTTGTGCCTTATCTCGGAGAAAAGCTGCTGCCGGAACCTGCCGCCCACGACGTGCACGGCGCAGCACCTGACCCCTATCAGACGCGCTTTTACAGACATTTCCGGCGCTGGGTGGAATGGTGCGTGGCGCAACGCAAGACGGTGATTATCGCCACCGTGGCACTGTTTGTTGCGTCCATCCTGTTGTTCCGCTTCGTTCCGCAACAGTTCTTTCCATCCTCCACACGGCTGGAGTTGATGATCGATCTGAAACTGGCAGAGGGCTCGAGTCTGCGCGCCACCGAGGTCGAAGCAAAGCGACTGGAGGCGATGCTTGCCGATTATCCGGGCATCACCAACTATGTCGCTTACGTCGGCACCGGATCGCCCCGTTTCTACCTGCCGTTGGACCAACAACTGCCGTCTGCCAACGTCGCCCAGTTTGTGGTGCTTACCGCCGATATCGAGGCACGCGAAGCCCTGCGCAGTTGGTTGATCGACATCTTGCGTGATGAGTTTGCCGGCATCACCGCGCGTGTCACTCGGCTGGAAAATGGTCCGCCCGTCGGCTATCCGATCCAGTTCCGGATATCAGGTGAGCACATCGATGAAGTTCGCCGAATTGCGTTTGAGGTGGCCGAGAAGGTGCGCGCCAACCCGGCAGTCAGCAACGTCAATCTCGACTGGCATGAACCAAGCAAAATCATCCGTGTACGCATTGATCAGGAACGAGCGCGCGCCATCGGCGTCACCTCAGCGCAAGTCGCGACCTTCATTCGAGGCTCCTTGTCCGGCTCATCAGTCAGTCAATTTCGCGAGAACAACGAACTGATCGAAATCCTGCTGCGCGGCCCCGACGATGAACGCAGCCGGATGAGCCTGATTGGCAGTCTGTCGGTGCCGACCTCGAACGGGCGCAGTGTGCCGCTGGCGCAGATCGGCACCATCGAATACAACTTCGAGCCCGGAGTGATTTGGCACCGCAACCAACTGCCCACCATCACCGTGCGCGGCGACGTTTACGGCCGCGAACAACCCGCCACCGTGACCGCGCAGATCCTGCCAACGCTGGCCTCGATTCGAGAGGCATTGCCGTTTGGATATCTGCTTGAAACTGGCGGCAGTGTCGAAGATGCGGGCAAAGGCCAGCGCTCGGTCGCCGCCGGCGTTCCCCTGTTTATCGTCGTCGTGCTCAGCCTGCTGATGCTGCAGTTGCGCAGCTTCTCGCGCACTTTGCTGGTGTTTTTGACCGCGCCGCTAGGGCTGATCGGAGTCGTGCTTTTCCTGCTGTTGTTCCAGGTGCCATTTGGCTTCGTCGCGATGCTCGGCACCATCGCGCTGTCCGGAATGATCATGCGCAATTCGATCATTCTGGTGGATCAGATCGAGCAGGACATCAGCGCTGGCCAGCCGCCGGCGCAGGCCATCGTCGAGGCCACCGTGCGCCGCTTCCGACCCATCGTTTTGACCGCATTGGCGGCGATTCTGGCGATGATTCCGCTCTCGCGCAGCGTGTTTTTCGGGCCGATGGCGGTGGCGATCATGGGCGGCCTGTTGGTGGCCACCGCGCTGACCTTGCTGTTCTTGCCGGCGCTTTACGCGGCGTGGTTTCGCGTTCGCCCGGCGTCGGCGGTTGCCTGAATGCGCGATCCATTTACCCCGGGCTTTTCATGAATGCGCACACCCTCATGAAACGGGCCGGGGTTAAACCAGTGGTCGCGCTGAACCGCGATCCAGCGCGATGACTTCCGGCACTGCGCGGCGGCGTCTCGGGTCGGCAGTCTGATGGCGTCCGGGCTAAACTTGCCGGCCTTGTTTTGTATCGGCCGACCCCGGCTCGGAGTTCCATATGCCGCTTGATTTCGCCACCGCCCGTCGCACCATGGTCGAGCAGCAGGTTCGGCCCTGGGACGTGCTGGATCCGCGTGTGCTGGCCACCATCGGTGGCCTGCATCGCGAGGACTTTGTCGGCACCCGCCATCGCAAACTGGCTTACGCAGATATCGAACTACCGCTCGAACACGGCGAGAGCATGCTGAAGCCCATCATTGAAGGGCGCATTCTGCAGGCCTTGGACCTCGCTCCTGAGCACGATGTGCTTGAAATCGGCACCGGTAGCGGCTACTTAACCGCCTGCCTCGCGCAACTGACCCGCGCCGTCTTGAGCATCGATGTTCACAACGACTTCATCGAGCGCGCGCGCGTCCGCCTAGAGTCGATCAGCAGCACCTGCGTGCGCCTGCAAACAGCCGATGCGCTGAGCTTCGATCCCGGCCGCCAGTTTGACGCGGTGGCAATCACCGGCGCGGTGGCAACCGTGCCGACGCGCTTTCTCGACTGGGTGCGGCCGGGTGGGCGCATGTTCGTTATTCGTGGCGCCGCACCGGCGCAGGAGGCCGTGTTGCTGACGCGCCTGCAGAACGGTGCGGGTTGGTCAGAAGAGAGCCTGTTTGAAACCGATGTCGCTTACCTGCAGGGCGCGGCACCCATTCATCGATTTGTACTTTGAACTTCCATTCGCATTTTTCGCTAAGGACGTCATCATGATCTTCCACGCCCGCAGGCCGTTGGCCATTGCCGCGCTGTTGTTGTTCACCAGCGTCAACGTCAATGCCGCCGACTTGTTGCAAGCCTACCAACTGGCTCGGCAAAGCGATCCCCAGTTGGCGGCCGCTGAGTCCTCACGCTTGGCGCAAGGCGAGGGCATCGCCTTATCGCGGTCGGCCTTGTTACCGCAAATCAGTGCGGACCTCACATTGAATGATCGTCAAGGTGACAACAGCACGGTCGGCACCCGCCCCAATCCAGACGGCACAGTCAGCTTTGGCCGGAGTCTGGGCGAGAGTGATACCCGCAATCGTGGCTACAGCCTCAACCTCAACCAGTCGCTTTACAACCGCTCCAATTACACGCGCCTGCGCGCCAGCCGCGCCCGCGCCGCGCGTGCCGATGCCGACTACCAAGCCGCCAACAATGGGCTGATGTTGCGGGTGTCGGAAAACTACTTCCGCGTGTTGACCGCCATCGACTCGCTGGTGTTTGCGGGTGCGGAGCGGCGCGCGGTGAAGCGCCAATTGGATCAAGCCGAGCAGCGGTTTGAGGTGGGTCTAACCGCGATTACCGACGTGCATGAAGCCCGCGCCCGCTATGACAGCGCGCGTGCCAATGCCATCGCCGCCGCGAACGCACTCGATGACGCACGCGAGATCCTTGCCGAGATCACCGGCGAATATTTGCAAGGCTTCAAGGGATTGGACGACAGCTTCACTCCGAAATTGCCCGAGCCGGCCGTCGCCACCCAGTGGGTGGATTGGGCCTTGGCACAGAACCCGGGCCTGCTGTCGCGCGAGCAAGGCCTGCTCGCCGCTGGTCACGACATCGACACCGCCCGCGCCGCGCATCTACCGACCTTGAGCGCCAGCGTCGGCTTCAACGACAACGCGACCTGGGGCAGCAGCGGCTCTAACGGCGTCGTATTTCCGGCCGACAGCGCCAGCGATGGCAATACCATCGGTATCAGCTTGCGTGTGCCTTTGTTTGAGGGCTTCGCGACACAGGCGCAGGTTCGGCAATCGGTATATAACCGCGACGTGATCGGCGACCAGTACGAACAGGAGCGCCGCGCCGTCATCCGGCAAACACGCAACGCCTACCGCGCGTTAGAGGCTGGCATCAGTGAAATTGGTGCACGCCTGCAGGCCTTGGTATCGGCGCGCAGTGCGTTGGAGGCTACCGAAGCGGGCTTTGAGGTGGGCACC
>JBBQQV010000263.1:0-4949 GCA_038215505.1 Lysobacterales bacterium | reverse complement strand
GTTGCTCAGACCGCTGTCGGATCAACGGTACTTTGCTTGGTGCTAGCGGTCACGGCGCGGTCGTAGCTGGCCGGCGCGCGGCGCATGTCCGCATCACCAGTCATGATCGACCACAGCTTGGCGAAGCGGCGAAACACGCTCTCGCTGATGTAAGGCACGCCATGGCGGGCACAGATGGCCTGCAACCTCGGCGCTGCCTGTCGATACTTCAGCATCGGCAGGTCCGGCCAGACGTGGTGCTCGATCTGGTAGTTGAGATAGCCCTGCAGGAAGTCGGCGATATCGCTGCCGCCCGTGTAATTCACTGAACCCGTGACTTGGCGCAGGGCGAAATCACCACGATCCTGGAAGTGATCGTCGAAGCGATACACATCGTCGCCGGCATGATTGGGCACGATGATGAAAAACGCGTGCACATTGCTGATGACCTCGGCCAACAGGGAATTGATTAACACTGCTGCCCACGCCCAGGTTCCCAAGGGCAGGAACAGGGCGGGCAAGAGGCCGAACCGCAGCGCCGCATACGGCAGCACACAGCGCACCCAGAAGTGCAGGGCCCGCGGTGTGAGCGGCAGCAGCAAGCGTTCGCCGGGATACAGCAGTCGCCAGGTATTGGCCATGTCGGCCGCCGCCCGCGCGGGTTGCCCGGAGCGGCGCGCGCGCCACAGCGCGCGCCAGGCCCACAAGGGGTTTGGCGCGGAATAGGTGAACATCCACCTCGCCATCAGCACCACGATCAGCAGCCATTTCAGCGGTCGCGGGGTGACTCGCAAACGCAGCAGCCAGGCGTTGTGCTCGACCAGGTCTGGGTCGGCCAATTCACCGGTATGAAAGTGATGCAGCTGATTGTGCTCGTACGCCCAAGCCTGCGGATGGATCCAATCTGGCCAGTCAAGAAATCGACGCCAGCCGCGTGCATAACGCGCGCTGGTATGGCGACTGGGCACGCCGGGAACGCGGTCATAACCGCGATGCATCACATGGTGAGTGAGCATGGTCCAGCGCGCCGAATTACCAAGACCGATCAGCAAGGCGCTCAGCGGATTGGGTGCGATCCACGCCGTTGCATAGCCCAGCGCGCTGCACACGCGACCCCAGCGCTCCATCTTGCACAGGTGTTGAAGGTCGGCTGCGCCCAGCTCGGCAACCAATTCAGTGCGCAACGCCTGCACATCCGCGGCAAAGGCGTCGCGGTCGACGGCGGGTAGAGGTGTGGGCACGACGGCATCGGCAATTCGCCATCGCTGCGGGTGTTCGCTCGCACTTGCGTGATTCATGGAAGCGCCGTGGCTCACGCCGTCGTGTTGAAAAGTGCGCCGATAGCATAGGTCAGGCCCATCGCCAGTGCGCCCCAAAACGCCACTCGCAAGGCACCGGTTCTGGCGCGAGCGCCACCAATACGGGCAGACAGGCCGCCGAGCGCGGCCAGCAGGCAAAGCGAGCTGCCGACCACCCACAGCTTCAGCATGCTGGGTGGCGCTGCTGCCACCACCAGCATGGGTAGCGCCGCACCCGTCGCAAAGGTGAGGCAAGACACCAGCGCGGCTTGCAAGGGTCGCGCGCGCTGATGTTCGAAAATACCCAGTTCGTCGCGCGCGTGCGCACCCAACGCGTCATGCGCCATCAATGCGCCGGCAACCTGAGCCGCGAACTCCGCCGACAGACCGCGCTTGACATAGATAGCCGCCAGCTCCGCGTGTTCGGAAACCGGGTCGGTTGCCAATTCACGCCGTTCGCGCGCGAGGTCTGAACGCTCCGTATCGGCCTGTGAGCTGACCGAGACATACTCGCCCGCAGCCATCGACATCGCGCCAGCGACCAGCCCCGCGACACCCGCAATCAGGATGCTGCTGCGGTCTGCGCCGGCGGCGGCCACCCCCAGCACCAAACTGGCTGTCGACAGGATGCCGTCGTTGGCACCCATGACTGACGCCCGCAGCCAGCCGATGCGGTCATTACGATGGCGTTCGGCGTGGGACATCAGCGATCCTTAGGGCAGCATTCGGCGCAAGGTGGCGTCTTTGAAAACGTAGTGATGGAGCAGCGCGGCACCCGCATGAGCGCCAATCAGAAAATAGCCGATGTTGGCCAGCGTCTTGTGCCAGTCCTCGAAGCGCTCGGCCCACGCCCGGTTGGTACCCATGAGTGGCGGCAGCTCGAGTCCAAAAAACGGAATCAACTTACCTTCGGCGCTCAGCAACAGCCAGCCGAGTATCGGCATTGCGACCATGAAGACGTACAGCAGCACGTGGACGCTGCCGGCAAGCTGTCGTTGCCAACGTGGCAGCCGCAAGTCAGCTGCAGGCGTGGTGCCGAACCAGCGCGTTGCCAGGCGAATCCACACCAGCGTCAACACCGTGAGCCCGAGCATGAAATGCCAATGTTTCATGCCTTCGCGCAAAGCGCTGCCGCGGGTTGCATAGCCGCGCAACTCCATGCTGGCGTAGATAGCTACCAACAGCAGCAGGGTCAACCAGTGAATTGCAATCAAGGGCCTGCTGTAGCGGATGGACAAGGCTGAGGTGGTCATCGAAAAATTCACTCGCTGGATGTGAATTGGCTGCATCGACGTGCAGCAGCTTGTCTTATACCTTGACCTAACCAATGTCGGCTTGCCGTTGGAGCCAAAACCGGCGGCGGGACTTGGCTGCTGGCGCTGCTAAGCTTTGTCGATGCTGTATCTCGCTTCACAATCGCCGCGCCGCGCACAGTTGCTCGAACAACTGGGCCTGCGCTTTGGCGTGCTCGAAGTGGATGTCATTGAGCGCCGCGAGGCAGGCGAGGCTGCGCTGGACTATGGACGGCGGGTGGCACGTGAAAAAGCCGGGGCCGGACTGCTGCGGGTTATGTCATCGGCTGGCGCTACCGTTCTGGCTGCGGATACCGAAGTCGTGCTCGATGACGAGGTGTTCGGCAAGCCAGTCGATGCCGTTGATGCGGCGCGCATGCTGGCGCAGTTGGCGGGTCGTACGCATCGCGTCGTCTCGGCGGTGTGTGTGCTCAGTGGCGCTCGCGAAGCGCAGATTGTGCAGGTCTCCGAGGTCACCTTTGCGGCGCTGACTGCCGCGCAGATTGCTGACTACGTGGCTACCCATGAGCCGCTTGGCAAGGCCGGCGGCTACGCCATTCAGGGCGCAGCAGCAGCCTTTATTGAACACTTGTCCGGCAGCTACTCTGGAGTCATGGGCTTGCCGCTGTTTGAGACCGCGCAGCTCTTGCGCGACTTCGGCGTCTTGCCATGCATCAGCCAAACTTCTCTTTGAAATGAAAATTTCCCGTGTCCGAAGAAATCCTGATCAACGTGACCCCGCGCGAAACCCGCGTGGCGGTCGTCGAAAACGGCATGTTGCAAGAGGTCCAGCTTGAGCGGGCCTCAAAGCGTGGTTATGTAGGCAACATCTACAAGGGTCGTGTTGTGCGGGTGATGCCGGGCATGCAGGCGGCGTTCGTCGATGTCGGTTTGCAACGCGCAGCATTCCTGCACGCATCGGACATCGTCCGCGCCTTGCCCCTGGTGGTGGCGGCCAATGGTGAAAGCGACGACGCCAATGGGCCAGCACCACCCACGCCGCCGATTCATGAACTGGTCCGCGATGGGCAAGACGTGATCGTGCAGGTGGTTAAGGATCCGATCGGCAGCAAGGGCGCCCGCTTGACCACTCAGCTCAGCATTCCTTCGCGATTCATGGTCTTGCTGCCTTACGCCAAGGTGCTCGGCGTATCGGTGCGGATCGAGGACGAAACCGAGCGCGCGCGGCTTAAAGCGGTGCTGACCGGAGCCTTGGGCGAAAACCCGCTGGGCTACATCGTGCGTACCAATGCCGAGGGCCAAGCCGGTGAATCGCTGCTGGAAGACGTCGCTTATCTGGGCTTGGCGTGGCAAGCCATACAAGATGCCGTGGCGACGGTAGCCGTCGGTGGCTGTGTGTATGAAGACCTGTCCTTGCCGCTGCGCGCCATGCGCGATCTTATGCGCGCGGATGTCGAAAAGGTGCGGGTCGACTCGCGCGAAACCTGGGAGCGGATGTGCCAGTTCGTGACCCGCTTCATGCCCGACTTGGTGGACCGACTGGAGCATTACCCCGGCGAACGGCCGATCTTCGATCTGTTTGGCGTTGAGGACGAAATCCAGAAGGCGTTGCAGCGCGATGTGCCGCTCAAATCGGGTGGCTCCATCGTCATCGATCAGACCGAAGCGATGACCACGGTCGACGTCAATACCGGCGCGTTTCTCGGTCATCGCAATCTCGAAGACACGGTGTACCGGACCAATCTTGAAGCCGCGCAAGCGGTGGCGCGGCAGCTGCGTCTGCGTAATCTGGGCGGCATCATCATCATCGATTTCATCGACATGACCGACGCCGAGCATCGTCGACAAGTGCTGCGCCAACTCGAAAAAGCGCTGGCTCGCGATCATGCCAAGACGACGGCTTATGACTTCTCGCCGCTGGGCTTGGTGGAGATGACCCGCAAACGCACCACCGAGAGCCTGGAGCGGCAACTGTGTGAGCCCTGCACGCAATGCCATGGTCGCGGCACGGTGAAGTCAACTGAGACGGTTTGCTACGAGATTTTTCGCGAGATTACCCGCGCCGTGCGCCAGTTTGAGGCGCAGAAACTATTGGTGCTGGCGTCGCCGAAAGTGGTCGCTAAAATCCTTGATGAAGAATCGGCCGCTGTCGCCGAGCTTGAGGAGTTCATCGGCAAGTCGATCCGGTTGCAGGCTGACGAGCAGTACCAGCAGGAGCAGTACGACGTTGTTCTGCTGTAACCCCAATTGTTTGTGGGTGAACGGCGCATGAGTGCGCTCGGGCAGCCAACGCGTCGCCGTTTGCAACGCTTGCGTCGCCTGCTCGGCTATGGCGCGGCAAGTCTGATCATTCTCGCTGGACTGTTGGTGGGGACAATCAGCGAATTGCTGCCGCTATTGGAGCGCGATCCGCAGGCGG
>JBBQQV010000262.1:0-4957 GCA_038215505.1 Lysobacterales bacterium | reverse complement strand
GGTTCTGCAACAAGTCGTCAGCCAAGCCTGCGCAAAGTGCAACACGCTCAGCATCAGGTTGCCGGGAGTCGCGTGCCATCACCCCAAGATTGAGTTTGAGCGCGGTGAGCGCGTGGCCGGCGACGTCGTGCAGCTCGCGCGACAGGCGCAACCGTTCGGCGTCGCGCGCGCTGGCCTCCAACAGTGAGCGAGTGGCGATCAGATCGGCATTGACGGCGCGCAACTGCTCGCTCATCGCCTCGGCGCGTTTGCTTGATTGCATCACCAGGGTGGCAAACAACTGAAAGCTGGCATAGGCCGTCCACGACACCAGCAGCCAACGCAACTGCCCTGGCCACAAGCCGAACATGATGGCCGCCAAGCCGAGGTTGATGGTCGCAATCGCGACCCACAGCGGCACACCATTTAGGCGGGCAGCGAGCATCGGCGCAGCCAGCACCAGCAGGATCGGTGCGGCGCTTTGCGGAGCCAGTGCGCACAGCAGCAAGCCGAGTCCGGCCAGGCTCAAAGCAAACGCGGCAAACACCCTCAGCGAGAATCGATCACCCCAAACGCTGGTGATCACGAACAATGCTAGGAAGGCAAGCGCGCCGGCCTGCACCAGCGCGCCCAGCAGCGGGTCGACAGCTGCCGCGCCGGTCACGCTCAACCATACCGCCAGCCATGCCGCATAGGCCGCCAGCGAAAGCGGTGAGAACAATTCGAGAAGAAGTTGGCGGAACGAAGGCGACATAGGCCGCAGCTTGAGCGCGGGGACGCGCGCGCCGCAAGCCTGCAACCACAACAGATGACTTCCGGCACCCACTTTCGATGACCGTTGGCACCTTTGTAGCAGCCAGTCACTGCGCAGACTGGCAACGTCTCCCAACGAGCCATCGCCATGACCGCCTACCAAGTCGCCGCCACCTTCCATATCGCCGCTGGTGTGGTGGCTTTGATCACTTTCTGGGTCAATGGGTTGATGAAGAAGGGCACAGCACTGCATCGGCGTATGGGTCAGGTGTATTTGCTGGCCATGCTCGGAATCATCATCAGCGGCGTGCCCTTGGTGTTTGCCATGCTTGAGCGCGGCGACCAGCTAAGTGCGGTCTTTTTGACCTACCTCTTGGTGCTGGTCAGCAACAGCTGCTGGAACTCGTGGCGCTCGGTTCGTGATCGTCGCGATTACAAGCGCTACTTCGGGCCCATGTTCTGGAGTCTGGCAACGATCACTGCGGCCAGCGGCATCGCGCTGATGGTGATTGGCGTCGCCATCGGACAACCCTTGTTCGCCATCTTTGGCAGCATCGGCGTGGTGGGTTTGATCACCTCGGCCATGTCTCGTCGGCGTGCTCCTTCCACGCCCAATTGGTGGTTGCGTGAACACTACGGCGCGATGATTGGCAATGGCGTCGCCACCCACATCGCCTTTCTCGCCATCGGCCTCAGAAATGCGTTGCCCGGCGTGGACCCGATGATCCAGCAGAATCTGGCGTGGTTTGGGCCGCTGTTAGGCGCGCTCGCTGCCGGTATCTGGTTGAATCGGAAATACGGTGGGGCGAAAGCAAAGCCGCCAGCGCCCGTCGCCCGCGCGCTGGCAGAGGCATGAGCGGCACCTAACGGCGTAGGGCGGCTCTCGACCCGCCTACAGTTTGCGCATCAGTTGGCGGCCTATCAGACGTCGCCGTCGGTCAGCCAGCCTTCGCCACTGCCCCGCTGATAGACCTTGTCTACCTCCAATACCTCACCCGCCGGGATCGAGCCTTGCTCTGCCAGCTCCGCGTAATAGGGGCGAAAATCCGGGCGAGTGGCGTCGAACAACTGCTCGAAGTCATCGATCACGAAGTAGGTTTTCTGAAACGTATCAATTCGATAGCGGGTGCGCATGATGCGCAGCAGGTCGAAGCCGATGCGATTCGGCGCTGCGCCCTCAAGGCAATGGATCGACTCGCTCTTGCTGCTGAGGATGCCAGCGCCATAGATGCGCAAGCCTTCGGCTTCGCGAATCAGGCCGAATTCCACTGTGTACCAATACAGCCGTGTGAGATTGACCAGCGCCTCGCTGCCGACGCCATGCGCCTTGACGCCGCCGCGACCATACGCGGCCATGTAGTCGGCGAAGACCGGATTCATCAGCAGCGGCGCGTGACCGAACAGGTCGTGGAACAGGTCGGGTTCGGCCAGATAGTCCATTTGCTCGGGACGACGAATCCACCACGTCACCGGAAAACGACGGTTGGCCAAGTGATCAAAGAAGTCGAGTTCGGGTAACAAGCCTTGCACGCCGATGATCTGCCAACCGGTGGTCTTGCTCAGCAACGCATTCAAATCACTAAAACGCGGAATGGCCGCATCCGACATCTGCATGATTTCTTGCGCCTGCAAGAAAGCCGAGCAGGCGCGACCGACCAACAACTTCCGCTGCCGTCGAAACAACTCACCCCAGACCTGGTGATCGGTGGCGGTATAGGTGTCCCACGGCTGCTCAACCACCGCCGTGGTGTACACCGGCACGTAGCCCTTATCGGTCAGTTGATGTTCGACGCGCTGGCTTTGTTTCATGACTTGCTCCCTTCGCTACCAGCGCAGCTTAGCCGTTGGCGGCGGGCAGCGCTTTGCTTGCGTAGCTGTGCCTCAGGCAAGCGTGCGAATCGCGCTGTCGCCTCGGCGACTGATCGTGCAAAAGCGCGGGCCTCTTCGTGCAGACCTTGCTGCTGCGCGGAATCGGGGCTTGGCACGAATCATGCTGCAATGCAGCAAACCTGGCGCGAAACTCGTACGGATTTGGCGAAGCTGCATCCGTCACTTCGCCTCAAGCGGTCTCACTTAAAGCCAGCCTTGGCCCCGCCCTCTTACTCCCCTCCAACAGGACACAGCTGCATATGCGCTTTCGCCTGCTGCCACGTGTCGCTTTGCCTTCGGACAAGCTGCAGTTGCTAAAGAGGCTGCGCGAACGCGCGGCGGCTGGGCAATCCAGCAGCCAGTCCGCTTCCGTCGCCGAGACGATCAACCAAGCGCTGCGACAAGCCGGCCTGCTGCCCAACGACGGCGCTGGGGCGACGATGCGCACGCCGTCGTGGATGCATGAATCGGCTGAAACGGTTCCCCAGCAGCCAACCGTAGACACAGACACAGACACTGCCAGTGAAGGATCACAAGGCGAGGCAGCAAATGCCAACGGCACCTTCAAAGCCTTCACCCACCAAACCCAGTGGGGACGCCGCCGCTATTGGTTGTTTACTCCGCCAGCCGCAGACGAGCAACCCCGCCCGTTACTGATGATGTTGCACGGCTGCACGCAAGCGCCGGAGGACTTCGCCCTCGGCACTCGCATGAACGATGTTGCCCGGCAACACGGGGTCATGGTCGTTTATCCGATGCAGACCAAGTCCGACAATCCGAATCGCTGCTGGAACTGGTTTCGGACTGGCGATCAAAAGCGTAACGCGGGAGAACCCGCCGAGCTGGCTGCACTAGTCCGCGAGCTTGTCGGTCGCGGCAACGTTGATCCCGAACGTGTGTACATCGCTGGTATGTCGGCGGGCGCAGCCATGGCGAGCATTCTTGCACGCGAATTTCCGCAGCTGTTTGCAGCGGTCGGCATGCACTCGGGGCTAGTGGCGGGTGCGGCGCACGACATGGTGTCCGCCTTGGGAGCCATGCAGGGTCGAGTGCCGTTAATGAAGGCAGACGCGACTTCGCGGTCTTCGATGCCGCTGATCACTTTCCACGGCGACCGCGACACCACGGTAGTAAGCGCTAATGCCGATAGTGCGGTGGCGGCGCATGCCGGCAGTTTGCAGAGTACCCAGGGCGGTCGAGACGGGCGCGAATACACACGCCGTTGCTACGGAACAGGCGCAACTGGCTGCACGATTGAGCAGTGGACGATTCATGGCGGAGGGCATGCGTGGTCCGGCGGCGACGCGCGAGGCTCACATACCGATGCAGCCGGTCCGGATGCCAGCCGGGAAATGATGCGATTTTTCCTCAGCCACTCACGTCGCTGACGGCAACTGGCTGCTCCCACAAGCGCGCCGACAGGCGAGCGAAGATCAGCGGCCAACGTTGAAAAAAGCCGGGCGGATTGCTCCGCCCGGCTTTTTTTGGCTTAACGCTTACAGCCGGCGACGCACGGCGGCAAAGCCGAGCAGGCCAAGCAGCATCGCCATCAGCGCAAGCACGGCGTGATCCGTTGCCGGGATCAAGATAGCGTTGGGGGCACCAACGGTGCCATTGATCACGCTGCCGCTGGCGGTGTTGGCAGGCGTCGGGTCGCTGGTCGCGGAACTTGCAGTTGCGTTCGCCGATGCGTTGCCGCGTATGTAGCTATAGGCAACGACGCTGACGCTGCGAATGACAGCGACCGCAGTTGCACCGTTCCAGGTGCAGGTGACTGTGCCGTTGGCGCCAAAGCTCGGTGCGCTGCAGGTGCCGCCAGCACTCGGCGTCGCGCTGCTGAACTGCACGCCAGGACCAAGCACCACACTGAGTTGCACGTTCTGCGCGTCACTGGGCCCACTGTTGGTCACGCTGGCGGCGTAGGTGATGGCAAGGCCCGGTGTGGCTTGCGCGGGCGAGGCAGCAAAGGTCAACACCAGATCGGCCGAGGTGGTGACCGCGGTGTTGGCTGTGGCCGTATTGTTGCCCGGAGTGCCATCCATCGTTGTCGCCGTGGTGCTGGCATTGGCGACCAGGTTGCCTGCAGTGGCTGAGGCTGGCACTGCTGCTGTCACCAGCACGCTTCTGACCGCCCCGTTGGCGGTCGGCCCGGCCCAGGTGCAGTTAACGGTCATCTGGCCGCCCACGTCAATCACGTTGCAGGTGCCGCCGCTGCTGGGTGTGGGCGTGGCTGCCGTCGATCCAACCTGCAACTGCACAGTGATTGCAACGTTCTGGGCGATGCCAGGGCCGTTGTTGGTTGTCGTCGCGGTGTAAGTGAGGGTAGTGCCGGCGGTCACTGGATCCGGGTTGTCAC
>JBBQQV010000261.1:0-4965 GCA_038215505.1 Lysobacterales bacterium | reverse complement strand
TTACGCGGGCACGGGTGATCTGCGTTATGGCTCGTTTTCATTCGGCGCTTCCGGATTGCTGAAGAGCAGCAATGCGGGTGCGACTTGGCAGGTGCTGGGCGAGAGCGTGTTCAATCCGTTCTATCCGCCCTCCAGCGCGCTCGGCTTTCCGCAGTATCAAGCGATCGGCAAAGTCGTCACCGACCCCAATAATTCCAGCACGGTCATCGTCGGCACCAAGACCGGTTTGTACTTTTCCTACAACGGCGGCAGTGACTGGTCGGGGCCGTGTTACACCAATCCGCACAGCAGCCAGCGGCAAGACATCACTGGCCTGATCGCGGTGGATCGCGGCGGCGGCAACAGCGTGTTGTTTGCCGCCGTCGGCACCCGCGGCAATCCGACGCCAGTGCAGCCGGATTTGGGCAACCTCGGCGCCAACGGCGTCTACCGCGCAGCGATGCCAACCGCGGGTTGTCCGCTGTTGGCCGAATGGAGCTTAAGTGACAGCGGCTGGCCGGCCGGCACGGCGGATGGCAATCCCGCTGGCAAGGTGCTGGGACGCATCGAATTGGCGATATCGAGCAGCGATTCCAATGTCCTGTATGCGATGGGCTCGCACGCCACCGCCAGCAATGTGTTGGGTGTGTGGCGCTCGGCCAACGGCGGCGACACCTGGACACAAACTGCCACCGGCACCAGCGTGCAAGCCGGCGGCTGTGGCAATGCCACCAATGGCGGAAGCCAGATGTGGTACGACGCCAATCTCAGCGTCGATCCCAACGATCCCAACACCGTGCTGTTAAGCGGCGTTGACCTGTTCCGTTCAAGCAACGGCGGCAGCACATTTCAGAACGTCACCTGTGGCTATGGCAGCGGCAACGTGCACGTCGATCATCACGCTACCGCCTATCTGCGCAGCGCCGGTGGCGGCTTCAACAGCGACGCCGTGCTGACTGGCTCCGATGGCGGCGTTTACGTCACCGCCAATGCGCGTGCAGGCACGGGCGGCAGCACGGCCGCCAATCGACCGAGCTATATCTCGCTCAATCAAACCATCGGCAGCATCGAGTTCTATTCCGGCGATATCAGCGAAAATTTTGCTGGCAGTGCCCTGCCGGGCGCGAGCGGCGGCGCGCAGGACAATGGCAGCTCGTATGCGCGCTGGTCATCAGGCAATCCGGGGCCAGTGACTTGGACCGTGCGCAATGGCGGCGACGGCATCTTCACGCGGATTGAGCCAGTGCGCCAAGACCGCTGGTATTGGTCCAGCCAGAACGGTGGCATGACCGTGTCGGCGAGCGGTCCCGACAGCTCGGTGCAAAGCGCGACGCCACAAACCTCACCGGCCTGGGGCGGCGACGTGCTGAGCTTCGTGATGCCGTTCGAGCTGTATCGCTACGGTGCCTTGGACGCCGCCGGCAGCGGATGCACGGCCGCGGTTGGATGCACCTACATGATCGCCGGCACCACCCGCGTGTGGGAGACCCTGCAAGGTGGCATCCCGCGCACCAGTTGGTATTTCAACAGCCCCAACCTGACCAAAGGCACCTTGGTCGGACGTTCCTTCATCAACCAGTTGAACCATGCGGTAAAGACCCCACGGGTGGCGATTGCCGGCACCAATGACGGCAATGTGTGGGTCGGACACGGCATGAACCAAGGCACCGCGGATTCGGCCACTTGGACCAACGTCACCGCTGCCAATGCGGTGTTGCCGAATCGGCCGATCATGGATGTGGCGATTGACGTTGCCGACGCCGCCAATCCATCCACTTCCGCCATCGCGTACGCGGCGCTAGGCGGCTTTGATCAGAACACGCCAAGCACGCCGGGGCATGTCTATCAGCTCACCTGCAGCAACGCCTGTGGTTCGTTTACATGGCGCAACATCAGCGGCAATTTGCCGAACATCCCGACCAACAGCGTCGCCTTCAATCCCAACCTGCCCAGTCAGGTATTTGCCGGCACCGACTGGGGCCTGTACTACACCGATAACGCCTTCGCCGACAACCCGCAGTGGTTCCGCTTCGATAACGGCCTGCCACGCGTGATGATCTGGGACATGGCCATCGATCGCAGCTTCAGCACCTTGGCCGTATTCACCCGCGGGCGCGGCGCATGGGCATGGCCCCTGCCCGGCCGCGTGCGCGCGTCGGACGTGTTTTCGAATGGGTTTGAGTGAGCAAGGTTCGGCCAATCGGGCTGGCCTGCATGGGGTCAAGCCCGACCTGCTGCCAGGAAAAGTGCACATGCAGTTGCAACTTCCTCAGATAGGCGGCAACGCATTCTCGCCGCCCAGCCGCCCGAGCTACGCCTGCGTTTGAGGTCTGGCGGCAACTTCGATTTGCAGGGAATTGAGCGAGCGCAGCAGAGTTAGCGGAGGATGTTCTTGACCAAGTTGCGGCCGACCTTGTCCAGGCGTTGATCGTTGGTCCACAGCTGAGTGCAGCCATGCCGAGCAGCACAGGCCACGTGTAGTGCATCCGGCGTGCGCAGCGAAAACTGTGCGCGTAGCTGGGCCGCTTGACGAAAGTCGGCTTCGACCAGACTGAGCATGATGCTGCGGACGAAAAACGCCTCAAAGCGCTGCCCCATCGCAGCGTCACCACGCTTCAGCGGTGCGACCAAACACTCGCTGACCACCAGCGGAGAAATAGCAAAGGGTTGTTTGGCGCGCTTAAGCGCTTGCGTGATGCGTGTCGCAAACAAGGGGCTTTGTTCGACGGCATAAATCACGATGCAAGAGTCGAGGTAGATCACTCCCACGCCACCCGTTCGGCGGCGATGTCGGCTTCGATCTCAAGGGTGCTGCGTGCCGGCCCATGGAGCGGGTGACGGGCTAACCATTCTGCGATAGCCCGACCTGATCCGGGCTCATCAGGGGTGGTCATCCGCATAGGCACCAAGCGCACCGCCGGCTGCCCGCGTCGCGCAATAATGACTTCCTCGCCGTCCTCAGCCGCTTTAACCAGTTCGGAGAGACGATTTTTCGCTTCCAGCACGTTGATTTGCATGGGCGAGCACCTGTTCAACAATCTAGCCAGACTAGCTGGCTAGATAGGTGCTGTCAAAGCCGGTTCCAGCGCGCCGGCCGTCGCTAGGGCACAGGTGCCATTCGCGTGCGCATTGCCAAACCAGCGCCGAGTTCGTGCATGTTGGTGGGTAGTCGGCCCTGAAGGCGTGTCATTGGCCGGAACCGGTGAGTTCAAATTCAGCTTGACAAAGCCAAAACGGGGGGGGGTAGTCTTCGCGGCTGTGTTTCACGGCTGAAGTGATGCAGACGCGCTGCGGCGAGCTTGGATGGGCCGGCCGTATCCTCTGGAAATCAATTTTGCGACGTCTTGGCCTGCGCGTATGCTCAGGCTGCGCTGCCGCGGTATTTTCATGCAGCAAACCTTCGCAATAAAGGAAACTTCCATGCGTTCTGTATTCACTATCCAGCGGGTTTTGTTGGGGCTGGCGGCATTCGGCATGCTCACTTTAGCCGGCTTGTTTTACTTCCAGATGCCATCTAGGCCGTCGGCTCTGGCTCCGACCCCGCTATCAGTCTCGTTGCTCACTGAGCAAGCTCCCCCGAACGCTCCAGCAGAAACCTCCGTCGAACCAGAGGAAAGCGGCTCCCAGCAAAATACACAGTCTTTGCTCACGCTGAATACCGCAATGGATTATGCGCTGCTGAAAGCCCAGCTCGAGCCGTTGGCGGAAAAAGGCGATGCTGTTGCGCTTAGGACCATCGCAGAGATTTACGCATATTGCCAACAGTATTCGTGGTCTCCAAGCCGATATCGAGCAGATGTCGAAAGTAAATCCCAGCTATATCCTGATAATGCGGCGCACTATACCCGCATTGCCGAAACGGTCGAGGCGCGCTGCAAGAATCTTGACGGCGGCGAGCCAATTCTCAACGAGCAGCGAGAGCTGTATCTGGTGCAAGCGGCACAGGCCGGCGACACCTTTGCAAAGATCAGACTGGAGGTCACTCCATTCAGTGAGTTGCCCGCGCAACAGTTGGAGGACTTGGTTGAGGAGGCGCTGGCACGCGCCGAGCCGGAGACGATCATGCAACTTGCCGACTTGCTGGGCTTGAAGGGCTCAAAGACCAAATACCAAGAGTTTTCGGGAGGTATTGCGAATTTCGCTTGGAGAATCGCGGCTTGTAGGCGCGGTGGCGCGAATTTCTGCGCTCAAGGTAGCCTAGTGATGAACAATGCTTGCATGGATTTTGGAGGGTGTCGGTATGTCAGCTTTGAGGACTACGTTCGGAGAGGAGCCCTGGGGGGGCAGGACCTAGAAAGACTTGAAATCGTGCTCAGGGGGATTGAGGCGAAGCTACCCCCGCGCCAGTGAATTTGTTTTTATAATGCTTAACTAACAAGGATTTTGCGATGAGTTTCCATAAATATTCCTGATTAGCCCCAATCCTCAGCAGAGCAAATTGGTCGCCAAGCGAACGATCTGCTCTGCACAAGGCTTGCAGCCCATTATCGCGACGGGCAGGCGTGGCAGCAGATCGGCAAATCGAACGCGCACCTTCATCCGGCGCTGCCCATCGCCTTCTCCGGGCGGTAGAAGCTGATGATGCTGAGGATCAGGGCTAATCAGGTAAATATTTCGTCTTTGTTGCGCTGTTCCTCTTTGCGGAAGTGGTATCCGCGCAGGCAGCCATTATCATTGATGCAAGAGAACTTCCATACTCGATCTAGTATTGGGTGAGGGGTTCCTCGGTTCATCATCCACAAGAGGTTCGGTCGCCGGCAATGCTTTCTGCGAGGTCGGCGTACCAGGCAGTTTATGCGATCCATCCCTTTCTTTTCCCGAACCTGATTAGCCCTGATCCTCAGCATCATCAGCGTCTACGGCCCGGATAGGGCGATGCGCAGCGCCGGATGAAGGTGCACGTTCGATTTGCCGATCTGCTGCCACGCCTGGCCGCCGCGATATTGGGCTGCAAGCCTTGTGCAGAGCAGATCGTTCGCTTGGCGA
>JBBQQV010000260.1:0-4974 GCA_038215505.1 Lysobacterales bacterium | reverse complement strand
ACGGGCGAGCGGGAGAGGTATGGCCTGCCCGCACCCTCACCTCCGGCCCATCTCCCGCCGGCAGAGGGGAGCAGAGCGAGGGCTTGGCTCTCGCGCATGCGCACCATGAATCCTTGAGCCGCACCATCCAGCTGCGGCGTGCCATCGATAGCGCAGTGGCTGCGCAAACACATCGCCGCCGCCACCACATGCATCAGCCCATGTGCGGCAAACGCGGTGCCGAAGCGTTCACCCAGATCGACGCTGCCCTCACTATTGCCAATCGTTTGCATCGCCGGGATCGACTTATAGCCATCCGCGGAATCGCAAGGGTCTGACTCAAAGCAGGCGTAAACGTCATCGCCGTCGGCCTGCGCATCGTCCAGCCGTTTGAGCAGCAGACTGAACGCGCCATCGGCGGGCGGAGTGCTGCTGACGCTGCGCTGTACCGCCTCGCAGCTGAAGTCGACCGCGCCAACCAAAGCCGTGTCGATCTCGCTACGCGCAAGCGCAGTTGCAGCGATTCGCAAGGCCTGTATGCCGGATGCAGTGCCGGCTTGCACGGTAAACGCAGGGCCGCGCAAGTCGAGCAATGAACTCAAGCGATTGGCTGGGATGTTGGGCATGCAGCCCAGTACTGCGGCCGATGTGAGTGCGGGCACGATGGCGTCGCGTGCTGCCGTGCTGGCGCTCGCAGGCAAGCGCCAGCGCGAACCGTAGCGGGCCACTTCGGGATCCGGTTCGATACCGATGAAAACGCCACAACGTTCTCCCTCGATACCGTGCTCTCCATCGATACCGTGCCCGCCATTGATCGCAGCGACTTCGGCTAAGGCTTCACGACTGGTCTGCAGAATCGCCAGTTGCTGCGGCAGGGTTTGCTGCATGTCCAGCGGCGGAAAGCGCAAACCTTCGACGTCGACAGCAAGCGTTTGCATGCGACCTTCGCCTTGCGCGTCGCGCAGATTGCAGCCGTCGAGCAGCGCTTCTCGAAAGGCCTCGCAGGTGTTGGCGTGGCCGAGCATGGCACCGATGCCAACGATCGCGATGCGCAACGTTGGTGACGGTGAGCCTGAGTCAACTTGGCACGGGTCAACCAGCGTCGGATCGTTTTCAGACACGATCAGATGCGCATTGTTGCCACCGAAGCCAAACGCGGAAATGGCGGCAATGCGTGGCGTTTGGCTTGGCCAAGGTTCAAGGGCGTGCAATAGACGAAACGGTCCACCGGCAAGCGCCGGATTCGGGACGCTCGCATGCAGGGTTGGGGGCCGTTGCCCGGCTGCCATCGCCCCCAACACTTTGATCAATCCGGCCACACCCGCAACCGTGATCAGATGACCAAGATTGGATTTCAGCGAGCCTATCGGCAGTGATTCATGCTCGGAAAAAACAGCCGCGCTGCTGGCAAGCTCAGTGGCATCTCCGACCGGCGTGCCAGTGGCGTGACATTCGAGCAGGCCGACACGTTTCGGATCCAATCCGGCCGCCGAATAAGCCGCCCGCATGGCGCGCTGTTGGCCAGCCGCAGAGGGTGCCAAAAGCCCCTTGCCACGGCCGTCGTTGGACAGACCAATGCCGCGGATGACGCCATGAATGACATCGCCATCGCGACGGGCATCGCGCAGTCGCTTCAAGGCGACAAATGCGGCACCTTCGGCGGGAACCAAGCCGTCGGCGTCGGCATGAAACGGTCGTGATCTGCCGCTTCGGCTGAGCGCATTCAAGGCGCTGAAGCCGACGTGCAGGAACAGATCGTCAGCGCCTTGCACGGCGCCAGCCAACATCAGATCAGCACTGCCAGCCTGCAGCCGATCACAGGCGAGCTTGATCGCGTACAGCGCGCTCGCGCAGGCGGCGTCGATGCAGTAGCTGCCGGCATTCAACTGCAACGCTTGCTGCAACAGACTGGCGGTGCCCGCGCTCATGTAACGATTACGCGGATCGACCTGAACTTTGCTGTCGAGTAGAGCATCACTTCCGCGCCACACCTGCTCGGCATACGCAGCCATGCGCTCGCTGGGAAATCCAAGGTTGCCAAACACCGCGCCCACCCGTTGTTGCGGATGGGTATGGCACCCGTCGCGCGCCGCACGGGCGCAGTGCAGGGTCCACGCGACCAATGGCGCGAGGCCTTCCAATTCAGTCGCATCAACGGCAAAACCCTGCGGCTTCCAGATGCCCTCAAAGCCCTCCACATAACCACCCCGATCCGACCACGCGCGATCAGGATCCGGCCGCTCGACTGAGCTCAATCCCAGCGCCGGATCAACCCGCCAACACCCCACCGGCGCCGACGTGACCAAGTCGCGCCCATCCGCAACGGCCTGCCACAACTGCTCCGGACTGAGCGCACCCGGCAACACACAGGCACGACCGACGATGGCGATGGGGGAGAACAACATGGCTTCTGATTGGACTCGCAAGCAATCTGCTTTGAGGCGACGGGCGTCCTTCGATACCTCAGGACGAACGGTGGTGGGGTTTGACGACGCAAATCGAGTCTTAAGTTCTCCTTGCTACGACTTTGCTGTTGCTGTTGCTGTTGCTGTTGCTGTTGCACCTGCCCTTGCTGTCGGGTCCCCTTTGTGGCGGCGGCGGTTGGGAGATCAGGCCCGTCAGGGGTGCGCGCATGGATGCGCGTTCGTTTTCGCCAGTACATGGACGTACTGTCGAAAAACCCTCCCGACCGACGCGGACCCGCGGCTTCATCGCGGGCGCCACATCGGGGTCGCCTTTCTTTTGGTTACTTTTCTTTGGCGACTCAAAGAAAAGTGACTCGGCCACCGCTGAGGTGGACGAAACCTCGCCGAGCGGCAAAGTCAAACGAGAGAAGCCTAAAAAGCCGAATTCCGGACCACGCCGGAATGAAGAATGTGGCAGCTGCCGGAATGATGAACCCGCCAGCCACCACCCACCCACCAAACCACAAACCAAGCCACAAATCTCACCCCCCCACCACATGGTTCTGCACCCCCAACAACTCCGCCACCCGCTGCCCCCGCGCATCCGTAAACACAATGTCCGTCGTCACCGCATGCGAACTCAAAGACCGACGGTAAGCCGTTGCACTCAGCAAACCCTCGCTCGGCGGCAAACCGAATGCGCGGATCTGGTCGATGCCGGTGGGCAAGTTGGGTCCACCCAACATGCGTTGGCCAAACAGAACCGCCAGCTGTAAACCCGCATCCAACGCGGCGACGTCCAACTGCCACGTCTCACTAGACCACCCGCCATCGGCCACGCCACGCAGGGTGCCTTCGATGCCGTCGTCGCTGATTCCTTCGAGCTGGTCGATCAACTCGAACGCGCCTCGGTGAAACAGCAGGTCTTGATAGATCGGCTTGCCGCCCCACGGCTCCAGGCTCAGCGCGGCGTTGGTTTGTTGCTGATCCTGAGCCTCCGGCAGCAGCTCGATGCGCGCGCTGTAATTGGAGTGGCCGTGCCGATCAACAATGCGCATTTGCAACAGCGCGCCGCGCTCGCAGGGCAGGGCAGTCGCCTCGATCGTGAAGCGGTCACCGCCATTCTCGAAGCCACCCAGACGGATGCCCTTCAACACTCTCAGCTCGTGCAACGCGGCCAGTGGCAGGCCTGGTCGAAAGCTGCGAGCGGCGCGGCTCAGCCATTCGGCCGCCAGCACCAGGGGCAGCACTGGCTGACCGTGGATGGCGTGGCCTTCGAGATAGGCATGACTGTCACGCGCCACGCTGATTTCCAGCGTCTGCACGCGGGCAGTGGCGCCTTCAAACAGCAAGGCTTCGGGTCGCGGCTCGCCGCCCAGCACCAATTCGACCTGTTCGCGCGCAGCGCCGGCCAATTCGTCTGCAAACATGCGCGCGCCCACCGCGAGTGGAATCATCGGCACGCCCAGCGCGGCGAAGCGGTCGCGCAAATGCGGGGTGACCATGCCGGCTTCCCAAGGCCCCCAACCGAAGGACTTGGCAACCAGCGCAGGTCGCCGCCGTTGTTCGGCACTCATCACTTTGGCGAGCACTTCGTTGGCCATCGCGTAGTCGGCTTGACCGCTGTTGCCGCAGCGCGCGGATACCGATGAGAACACCGCCAACAGCTTCAGCGGATCGCTTTGGGTAGCGTCCAGCAATGCGCGCAAGCCAGCCACCTTGGTATCGAATACGCGGTCGAACATCGCATCGGTCTTGTCCACAATGCGTTTGTCGGCCAATACACCGGCGGCGTGGACGACGCCACGGACCGGTCCCCACTGTTTACGTACGTCGGCCATCAGGTCGTTGAGTGCAACGCGGTCGGTGACGTCGACCGCGTCGTAGCGCGCATCGCCGCCAGCACTGTGAATGGCTGCCAAGGTGGCACGAATCTCGCGCCCGGCTTGCACGTCGCGGACCAGGGCGAGCAACTCACTGGGCGTGGGCAACTGACCCTGCGCGCGCGCGGCGAGGAGCAGAATCCGCTTCAGCTCCACCTCGTCACTGATCCCGTTGCACGCGGCGGGTTCTGCCTGCAGCGAGCTGCGGCCGAGCAGTACGAAGCGCGCAGCACAGTCGCGTGCCCATGCAATGACGCAGGCCGCGGTGACCCCACGCGCACCACCTGACACCACCACCACATCGCCTGCACCTATCAACGCGCCTGCATCCATCACAGCCATGGCGGCAACCACGGGCTCTGCAATGCTTGCCAACGTCTGGCGCCGTCCACTCGCTTCCAGCATCACTTCAATTTCGCCACCGCCTGCAAGCAACTCATCAGCGATCAGGCGCGCGATCTCGCTGGGCTCGCGCTCGGCGCGGTCAATGTCGATTGCCTTGAGCGCGGCACGCGGCCACTCCAGCGCAGCGGTCTTGACCAAGGCAGGGAGGCCAGATAGCCACGCTCTCCTCGCGGCCATCGCACCCAGGCCGAAGCTGCCGCCGGTGTCCTGCACCGTCACGAACAGTCCCGCAGCGCGTTGTGCGTGAGCACCCGACTGCCCATCCAATTGGCCTGCCAACACACGCGCCAACGCAAACCCTT
>JBBQQV010000259.1:0-4983 GCA_038215505.1 Lysobacterales bacterium | reverse complement strand
CATCCTGCTCGGCCGCATCACCGTCGATGACGTCGTCGATATCATCCGCGAGCAAGCCGAACACCAGGCCCTGGGCGCAGCCGGGTTGAATGAAGACGAGGACATGTTCAGCCCGGTGTGGCGCGCCACGCGTCGACGGGTCATCTGGCTCACCATCAATCTGGGCACCGCCTTTGTCGCCGCCGGCGTGGTCGGCCGCTTTGCCGACACCATCGAGCAGCTGGTTGCCTTGGCGGTATTGATGCCGATCGTCGCTGGCATGGGCGGCAACGCCGGCAGCCAAGTGTTGGCCTTGATGGTGCGTGGTTTGGCGCTGGGTCAGGTCAGCGCTTCCAACGCCGGCGTGCTGCTGTGGAAAGAATTGCGCGTGGCCGGACTCAATGGCATCGCGCTGGGGCTGATTCTTGGCGTGGCGGTGTGGATCTGGTTTGGCGACCTCAAACTGTCCGCCGTGATCGCCGCCGCCCTCACCCTCAACCTGCTCTCAGCCGCCACTGCCGGCGTGCTGGTGCCGCTCACCTTGAAACGTGCGGGCTACGATCCTGCGCTGGCCAGCAGTGTTTTTCTGACCACGGTGACGGATGTGATGGGGTTCTTTACTTTCTTGGGGCTGGCGACGCTGGTGTTATTGCCCTAGCAGCCAGCCGGCTGACTGAAACTTGAAAGGATTCAGCAGCGGCATGTCGAAAAGTGCGAAGTCAGCGACATTTCTTGTCACCGCGGTCAAGGCGTGGACCGAGGCGGTGGCCGCAATCATCGCGTCCTCGTAAAGAGATTCGGTTCGCCGATGCATCAGGCGCCCCCAACAGCGAAAGGCTTCGCCATCCATCGGCAGCACGTTGTAGGTGCCAGCAACCAATTCAAGCCACGCCTGAATCTCGACAGCTTTTGCGGCGTCCTGCGATCGGGTCAGCTCGATGCCAGCTTGAATCTCGCCCAGCTTGAATCTCGCCCAGCTTGAATTGCGCCCAGCTTGAATCTCGCCCAGCGTGACCGCTGACAGGCTCCTACGTTGAATGTCAGCCAATCGACTCGTCACTTCGCCCTCGGCGGATCCATTGCGACCGGCCGAGGCAGCTGATCCACCGCTTCGAATGAGGGAATGCTGTTGCCGTTTTCGTCGAGGAATTCGACACGCTGACTAATGATCAATTGGATGCGTTCAGGCGCGCCGGAGCAAGCGCACTACCGCCCCGCCCCGCGCGCACCGCCCGCTGTGGCCTCGTGATCGCCGAATCAGCCGCGACGCCGAGTCGAAAACCACAGCCAATCCGATGCGGCCACGAACCCTCAGGGCCGTGCTCAGCCCGCCGCCAGGAATCGGCGAGAGTGGCCAGGGACGGTGAGACGACGCGGTCCCGCGATGCCGAAATCCCACTCGCGAACGTCCGATCCGCGACCCAAACCGGCGCTTGCGCGACCACCGCCTACTCGCCAGACTGTTCGAAAAGGGCGTTTTTAAGTTCCTATACTCCCAGGGATGCAAATAGAACTTGACCGATCATCCGTCCAGCGAGTCTGAGCGCATGCAGCGCTTTCGAGCCCGACGGGTTTGGGTCCAAATCGTGTTGGTCGCTCTGGCGCTGTCGGTCTGGTTCCAAGTTGCTGGGCTGTTGGTTGTGCTGGTCGTTCCGCTGGGTGCAGTCACGGCGGCCTTGGCCTGGTTGGTGGCGCTTACTTTTGTCGGGCTCGGAATCGCTTCGTCCGGCCGAACAGGTAAGTTGTTGCTCAGCATGTTGTGGCTACCGAAGTCAGGTGCCGAACGACGTCGGCAGCGCGTCAGAGTGGCGAGCAGCGTACTGATTGTGATCGGACTGGTTGCTGCCTTTTCTTTGTACCGCGCACCTGGGCGAGAGGCTTCGGGCGCAGCGTGGGGCGAACTCGCAGCCAACGCCAACCCGACTGCGCCCAGCGTGTGCTTTCTCATTCCGACGGTGTTTGACGGCAGCCCAAAGCTCGGCGCCAGACTGGCTTCTTCGTTGATGGGGCACGGCACGTTATCGCCGCTGCGAGGGCCGAACTGCCGATGGGCACGATTGGTCGGACCGCGCGCCTTCCTGCCGCTGTTGGCGGCGGTCGTGCTGATCGCTGGACTGTGGGCGCGTCATGGCGAGCTGGAGCGAGAGGAAGCTGAACTTGCGGAGGCGGCTCGTCGTCGGGAGTTCACAAGGAGCCGTGAGGTTCAGGGTGCGGACGGGGTGGCTGCAGGCGAAGTCGGACGGTCACTTGGATCGATTGCCACGCTAGCGCCTGCGGCCATACCACCGTTATCTCGCCCGGTCCCCGTTGCGGCCGCGGTTCCCCGCACCTGGAAGGACCATTGGAGCGCGGAGATGGTGATGGCTGCTTTTCACCGCGCCCCCGTGCTTGCGTTTGCCGCGAGTGTCTATTTGTTTGGCTGGTTGCTGGCCCTGCTAGGCAGCGACGCACCCAACACGATCGCCCGTCAACTGTCGCCGGAGCGCTTGGCCCGAAGCTTCGATGACTGGTCGGTGCTGGGTATCTGGATCAGCCTGCTGGCCGGAGTCGTCTTTGGCCTTTGGGTGACGTATCTGAAGCGGCGGTAGAAGGCCTCAAGGCCGCTACACTTCGGGGTGATGGGCGCAGGTTCCATGGTGTCAGGTGGCCTAGGAGTCTGGGCGGCAGAAGCCTTCGGGCTGCGATTGCACCCTCATCCATAGGCTGCGCCCATCGTCGGGCTTACATGGAGCCGCCATGCGCACCCTCCGATACACGCAGCCTTTGGCGACGGCGCAATCTCGCTAGCCAAAGTTTCTACCGGCCAGACTGCGTAGGCGTTTTCCAGTTCGCTCCACGCACTCGCTTAGGCCTTGGTGGGCTTCGCCGTAAGCGCCCGGCCACGACACCTAAATCCCGCTCGCGAACGTTCGATCCGCGCCCAATCCGGCGCGTGCGCGACCACCGCCTGCTCGCCAGACTGTTCGAAAAGGGCGTTTGAAGTTCCTATACTTACAACCGTCCGGAGCCGCCCCATGCCTCAGCCCTCGCAATCGACGACCGCAATCGCCACCGGCCTGCTCCTGGCCACCGTCGCGGCCCTGTCATTCTCGACCGCGGCCTTTGCTGCCGACGCCAGTGACCGTCTGTGCCCCTGGATCGCCACTCAGGACGTTGATCGCGTCCTCGAAGACGGTGCCCCTTGGACACCCGGCAAAATCGCGCGCGACAACTGCCGCTTCGCCGGCGAACGTAATGGCAATCGACTGCATCTCTCCATCGAGCGCACGCTGCACGCCAACGCGGACGAGGCACGCGCACAGGCCGAAAAGTTGCGCACCGACCTCGAGGGCGCGCTGGTCGCACGTTCCGAGCCCACGATCGGCGAAGCCGGCTTCAGTGGCCATGCCCGGATCGCGGGCGGCGAACTGGTCCGCGCCGCCGGCCACCGCGGTGCGGCCTACGTCCAGGCAACGGTCGCCGATCCCTCCGGCACCACCGATAACCAGCGCAATGCTATGACGCGATTCGTCAACATCGTGCTCGGCAACGGACTCGCCAGCCGCGCAGACGAGCCGCAGTGCCCGTGGCTCACGCCAGGCCTGGCACTGGACATCGTCCCCGGCGCCGTGCTCACCCATCCATCCGAAGAGACCTGCGAGCTGCGCAATGACGATGTTCGCCTGGTCGTCGAGGTGAAAAGCCACGTTACCGCCGACGATCTCGTCCAGTACCTGCACGACCCAGAATGCACCCACGAACCCATCCCCGCACTCGGCGGCAACGCACGCGTCGTATGGGACTGCCCTCGCCTCTTCACCATCGAAGTCATGCACGCCGAGGGCAATCGCGTCGTGACCTACACGCTGAGGGGAAAGCCCGAAGCCACGCCGGCGCTGCGGGCACGGCTCGTGGAGATCGCGGTCGCAATGCGGGATGCGCGGGCCCGTTGACTCCACGCGAGCGTCTATAGCCGCCGTAAGGGGTCCCTTATCGGCTCCCGCCTCTGCTGCCAGCCTCGGCCAAGCCGCTACTTCAAGTCCTCCTGAATTGGCTGATCACTGGTGACGGCCTTTTCCGCATCCATTGTTCGAATGGCAGCTCGAAGTTCCGCAACCTCTGCGGCGACAAGTAGGTTGACAGAGGGGGCTTTGGAGCACTGCAGTGCTTTCCGCCGCAACGACGCCCAACCCCTCGCGCCTTTACTCCCGGTCAACCTCCGACCGCCGCCCTTCCCCCCAACTCGACGAGGACACACGGACGCATGTCGCTCGATCTATTTTTCGTTAGTCGAAAGCCAGCCTTTTCCGAATTGCGCGAAACCGACTTCGCGCCGACCCCGGCGATGCTGCGCGCGCGGGAAAAGCTGTTCAAGGAATTGATCGACGCATTTCCTGGCTCGCGGCTAGAGGGCAACGAAACGCGTGGCTACTTTGCGGATTTTCCGCACGGCGAGCTGACCGTGATGCCGGGTCACCTTAACTAGTGTGGTCTCGGCGTGACCGACGAGGCACCGTTGCACGAAATGGTTTCGTGGTTTCTGAAGAATGGGCTGGTCTGCGAGGACCCGCAAGACGCCGGCTTTGGCAATCGCGATCTCAAGCGCGGCGAAGAGCGCACCACGCTTGACTCGTTCGAAGACTTGGTGGGCGCGGCATTAGTGGGCGTGCGCTTCATGCGCGAATGGGGCAATGGCCTCGGCTTCGACTGGGAGCTTGCCGACGGTAGTGCGGCTTCGGTGCAGTTCGTGCATTTCCAAAGCTGTCGAATTCCCGAACTGGGGCAGTTGGTGAAACAACGCGTGATGGGCGTTTATTTTGAAACCGGCCACTTCGACACCCTTCACGTGTTTTTCCCCAACGAGGAGGAAATATTGTTGGAAGGCGCGGTTTTTCAGAGGTCTGTGGTGGTGCGAAAGGCACCTGCACGAAGTCAGCCCGATACTGACCAAGCCGACACCGTTGCCGCTTAGCCGAATGGAAAGAGCTTGACTACTTGTCGCACCGGCTAGCGTTGAACGGACGG
>JBBQQV010000258.1:0-4986 GCA_038215505.1 Lysobacterales bacterium | reverse complement strand
CTCGATGCTCAGTGAACACCAGTGCCAAGGTTGGCTGGAGGGCTACCTGCTGACCGGCCGGCATGGGCTGTTCAATTGCTACGAGGCATTCATCCACATCGTCGACTCGATGTTCAACCAGCACGCCAAGTGGCTCAAGGTCGCCGCGCAGTTGCCTTGGCGGCGCAAGATCGCGTCGCTCAACTATCTGTTGGCATCACACGTCTGGCGGCAGGACCACAACGGCTTCACCCACCAGGATCCGGGCTTCATCGACCTTGTCCTCAACAAGAAGGCGGAGATTGTCCGCGTCTACCTGCCGCCTGATGCCAACTGCCTGCTGTCGGTGATGGACCATTGCCTGCGCAGCCGCCACTACGTCAACGTGGTGATCGCGGGCAAGCATCCCGCGCCGCAGTGGTTGTCGATGGACGCGGCTGTACAGCACTGCACGGCGGGGATCGGCATCTGGCACTGGGCAAGCAACGACGAGGGCGGCACGCCGGATGTCGTCATGGTCTGCTGTGGCGACGTGCCGACGCTTGAGACATTGGCGGCGGTTTCTATCATGCGCGAGCATCTGCCGGCGCTGAAAATTCGCGTGGTCAACGTCGTTGATCTGATGAAGCTGCAGCCGGAAGCCGAACACCCGCACGGGTTAAGCGATGCGGCGTTCGATCAGCTCTTCACCGTGGACCGGCCGGTGATCTTCGCCTACCACGCCTACCCGTGGTTGATCCATCGGCTCACCTACCGGCGCACCAACCACGACAACATCCATGTGCGCGGCTACAAGGAAGAAGGGACGATCACCACGAAATTCGACATGACGGTGTTGAATGACATCGATCGCTTCCATCTAGTGATGGACACCATCGACCGCCTGCCGCAGACCGGCGCGGGGGGAGTTGCGCTCAAGCAGCGGCTCCAGAAAAAGCTGATCGAGCACAGGCAATACATCAATACGCATGGCCAGGACATGCCGGAGATCCGCAACTGGAGCTGGGGCGGCAGCGCGCTGCCTGCGGATTCGACATGAACGCAACCCGGCGTTTGCATGATCTGGGACAGAGTCTATGGCTCGACCACATCACCCGCGATCTACTCGATGCCGGCACCCTGCAGCGCTACATCGACGACCTGTCGGTCACCGGCCTTACGTCAAACCCGACGATCTTCGAGCACGCGCTCAACGCCAGCGCCGCTTACGACGACGCCATCCGTGCTGGCGTGCAGGCTGGGCGCAGCGGAGAGCAGCTGTTCTTTGACCTGGCCATCGATGACCTAGCGCGGGCCGCCGACCTGTTTCGGCCGATTCATGCGCTGACCAATGGTGTTGACGGCTGGGTCTCGCTGGAAGTCTCCCCGCTGCTGGCCCACGATTCCGCAGCGACGCTGCAGGCCGCCAAGGATCTGTTCGCCCGCGCCGACCGCAGCAACCTGCACATCAAGATTCCCGGTACCAAAGAAGGGCTTCCGGCCATCGAAGCGGCCACCTTTGCAGGCATTCCGGTGAACGTGACGTTGCTGTTCTCGCGCGAGCACTATCTGGCTGCGGCCGATGCATGGCTGCGTGGGGTGGAGCGGCGAATCGAGGCCGGCCTCAATCCCGACGTCCGCTCGGTAGGCTCGGTATTCGTCAGCCGTTGGGATGTGGCGGTCTCGCCTAGGGTGCCGGCAGCTCTGAAGAATCAACTGGGCATCGCCATGGCGGGCCGGATCTACGTGGCAGTTCGGGCCCTGCATGCATCGCCACGCTGGCAGCGCGTGCAGAACGCGGGCGCGCGGCCGCAGCGTCTGCTTTGGGCCAGCACCGGCAGCAAGGATCCCAAGGCGTCGGACCTGCTCTACGTAAATGCGCTCGCCGCGCCCTACACGGTGAACACGCTGCCGGAAAAGACGCTGTTGGCCTTGGCCAACCATGGCGAAGCCAAGCCGATTCTCGCCGACGAAGGTGGTGATGCTGAGGAAGTGATTGCCGCCCACGCCCGTGCTGGCGTGAATGTTGATGCGCTGGCGGCGCAGCTCCAAGACGAAGGCGCGAAGGCCTTCGTGAAGTCTTGGTACGGGCTGCTCACACGGCTTGCCGAGAAGTCGGCGGCCAACGGAAGCACGTCGTGAGGGTGGCTTCTTTCCAGCGCGCGGCACGTGGACGGCGCTGACCCGCCAGCACCGGTGAACGGGGCTGGGCGGGACCAGGTTGCAAGCCATGGCCATTGCCTTGCAGCAAACAACGCTTCACCCATGCCCGAGCTGGAACACGCAAGAACTGCAGAGGTCCCCGAATGAACGCAAACACGTTGCTCAGCCTTCCCAAGGACGGAGAAAGAAGACGCCCCCAAGCGGGTGATCCGACACTGAGGCACGGCATCCAACACATCCTGGTCTGTATAGACGGGTCACCAAGTTCTGCCATCTGCATTGCCTACGCGCAGTCGCTTGCGCGCACGTTTGGCAGCGAGATCACTTTGATGCATGTGATGCAGCATCAGGACGATCGCTTCGGACCGCACACGACGGACGCTCTTGGCTGGGAGATATCCCGCCAGGAAGCGGAGGCGCGGCTGCAAAAGTGGGAGCGCGAGACCGTAGGTACAACCGGTCGGCGGGTTGCCACTCGCCTTGAACAAGGCAAGCCCGGCGAGCGAATCGTTGCGGTCTCGCGTGAGCTCGGAGCCGATCTCGTGGTGCTGTGCAGCAATGAGCAGGGCGAACATTGCTCGTGGGAGCTCGGCAGCACGGCGCAGCAGGTGCTGGCCGCGGGGCGCAGTTCGGTGCTTATCGCGCGCGGCAATGCGGTGCCGCCGATATTCGTCGCGCCAAAGCACATCTTAGTGCCGCTCGACGGCTCATTGCGTACCGAAGGCGTCCTGCCCACGGCAGAAAGCATAGCCAGAGAGCACGGCGCGCGACTGCTGCTCGTCCATGTCGTGGCCGAACCGATACCGAGCTGCGTGTTGGTGGCACCCGAGGACTTGCAACTGGCACGTGACCTCGCGTCGCGTCAGCAGGTTCAAGCGAGTCAATACCTGGAGGATCTTCGTCATCGCGTCGGCTACGACGCATCGTTGATAGACACCTGCGTTGACAGGCAGGCCGACACGCGACAGTTTCTGCTCGAGTTGTCAGAGAGCGAGCAGATCGATCTGATTGTGCTTTCAGCGCATGGCCGCACGTGCAACGCCGCACGCCCGTATGGCAGCGTAGCGGCGCATCTGCTGACGCATTCGAAAGTCTCTCTTCTTGTGCTCCAGGATCTGCCTGGTTCTGAGTTTGGGCTGCGCAGTGAAGCCGATACGCGATACGCACCGCCGCTGCGTGGGGCCCATCTCGCGGACAGCACGTGACGGCTCATACCGTCGCAGTCGACAGTGCCGAGCGCGCGACCGTCCCGGCGCTCGACCTTGAGGCAATTGTGGTTGCGAAAACGCACAGGCTTGTGCGGCGCGCAGCAGGTTGGGAAAAGAGTCGGTTCACGCTTCCCGCGTTCGGCAGCGCGCTTGATCGCGCCTACAAGTACCTCACCGCGCCGGCCACCAACGATCCAAGACTGCAGCGGCCGGCGGAGTGGTTTCTCGACAGCTACTACATCGTCCGTCGGGTCGCGCGCCAATTGACTCAGGATCTCCCGGTGGGTTTCGTGCGGCACCTTCCCCAGCTCACAGCGGGTGCCGATGAAGGCATGCCCCGCGTCGATGCTTTGGCACGCGAATTGATCGCAAGAAAAGACATCGAGCTGGATCGCTCAACCTTGAGCAGCTTTGTTTACGCCTACCAGACCGTTGTACCGCTTAGCATTGCCGAACTGTGGGCCTTGCCAACGCTGTTGCGCGCCTCGGTGTTAAGCAGCCTTCTGTACTTTCTGGCTGAGCTCGAAGTGCCCAGCGACGGCTTGGCCGATCTCGCGGTATCGCGTGGCCGCGCCTTGGACGGCCGGACTGCGCTGACACCCGCGGTGGGTGTGGAGCGGTCAATTCGCGAGCTGCGCATGCTCGCGGAGGTGGATTGGCAGGTGTTCTTTGAAGAGCACAGTCGCGTCGAGGTAGTGCTCAGCTCAGATCCCGCGAACGTCTATTCGCTGATGGACTTCGACACCTGTGATGCCTATCGCAAGGTGGTCGAGGACTTGGCATGGAACACCGGGGTGGCCGAGGAAGAGGTTGCCAACCAGGCGATTCTTCTCGCCCTCAAGGCTGATCAGCAGACCCGTCGCCATCACGTCGGGTTCTATCTGATTGGTGAGGGGCGAGGCGTGCTTGAGCAGCAAATCGGCTTTCGCCCCACGGGGCTCGAGCGCTTGCGCCGCCTCGCTATCCGCTTTCCTACGATCGCCTACATTCTGCCGCTCGCGACGCTCACTGCGGTGCCGCTGCTGCTGGCGTGGGCGTACATCGCGCCGCCAGCTTCCTTGGCCTTGCTCCTGCTCGTCTGCGTGCTCGCTTCCGCGCCACTGTGGTCAGTGGCCGCCGTGATCGTGCACCGGGCATTTGCGAAGCTGTTGCCGGCAAGAAAACTACCCAAGCTCGACTACGCCAAGGGCATACCGGAAGACGCCCGCACGCTGGTCGTGATCCCGACCCTGTTGGGACACGCGGACGACGTCCGCAACATGTTGCAGCAGCTCGAAGTGCACTACCTGGCGAACCCCGATCCGATGCTTGGCTTCGCCCTGCTTACCGACTACCTCGACGCCAGCGAAGCACCGAAAGACGGCGAGCTGCTTGAGAGCGCTGCCGTGGGCATCGCTTTGCTGAACCGCAAACACGGTGATGGCGAGGTGGGTCCGTTTCTGCTGCTGCACCGCGAGCCGCGCTGGAACCCGGCCGAGCGCCGATTCATGGGCTGGGAACGCAAGCGCGGCAAACTGGAAGAGTTGAACCATCTGCTGCGCGGCGACCAGAACACAAGCTACCTGCGCAGGGTCGGCGATCCTGCGCGGCTCCAGGGGGTTCGTTTTGTGATCACCCTGGACAGTGATACTGAGCTTCCGCTGGGGGCTGCTCGACG
>JBBQQV010000257.1:0-4989 GCA_038215505.1 Lysobacterales bacterium | reverse complement strand
CAAATCGGCAAATGGGCTCGTCGGTGCTAAAGGACTGACTGGGCTCATTTCGAGTCGACCTGCAACACCGCCAGAAATGCCTCCTGCGGAATCTCGACGCGACCCACCTGCTTCATGCGCTTCTTGCCGGCTTTTTGCTTTTCGAGCAATTTGCGTTTGCGTGACACGTCACCGCCGTAACATTTGGCGAGCACGTTCTTGCGCAGCGCCTTGACCGTGGAGCGGGAGATGACCTGCGCGCCCACCGCCGCCTGAATGGCGACGTCAAACATCTGTCGTGGAATCAACTCGCGCATCTTTTCGCAGACATCACGACCGCGCCTGTCCGCTGCCGCGCGGTGGATGATCGTCGACAGTGCATCCACGCGATCGCCATTGATCAACAGATCAAGCCGCACGAACGGGCCCGGCTCAAAGCGCACAAAGTGGTAATCGAGCGATGCGTAGCCACGGCTAACTGATTTCAATTTGTCGAAAAAATCGAGTACCACTTCGGCCATCGGCAGCTCGTAGGAAATCTGCACTTGGCTGCCCAGGTATTGAATTCCGGCCTGCGAACCACGCTTGTCTTCACAGAGTTTGATGATGTTGCCGACGTAATCGGGCGGCGTAAGAATGTTGGCCAGGATGATCGGCTCGCGAATCTCTTGGACCTTGGGACTAGGCGGCAACTTGGCCGGGTTATCCAGCGCGATGATTTCGTTGTCGGTGGTCAGGATTTCGTAAATGACCGTCGGTGCGGTGGTGACCAGATCGAGGTCGTACTCGCGCTCCAGCCGCTCCTGCACGATTTCCATGTGCAGCATGCCGAGAAACCCACAGCGAAAACCAAAGCCCATCGCTTCGGAGGATTCCGGCTCAAAGCGCAAGGCAGCGTCGTTCAGCTTTAGCTTTTCCAGCGCCTCGCGCAGGTTGGGATAGTCATCGGACTCAACCGGGAACAAGCCAGCAAACACGCGCGGCTGCATTTCTTGGAAGCCCGGCAAGGGCTCGGCAGCGGGATTTGCGGCCAAGGTCAAGGTATCGCCCACCGGCGCCCCATGCACATCCTTGATTGACGCCGTTACCCAGCCCACATCACCCGGCCCCAAGCGCCCGGTGACCTTGCGTTTAGGCGTGAAGATGCCGGCTTGATCGACTTGGTGCACCCGACCTGTCGTCATCACCTTGATCTTGTCGCCGGTCTTGATCTCGCCTTGCATCACTCGCACCAGCGAGACCACGCCCAAATAGTTGTCGAACCACGAGTCGATAATCAACGCTTGCAGTTGGTCGCTACCGCGCGGCGTTGGCGGCGGAATGCGCGCGACGATGGCCTCCAAAACTCCACGCACGTTGAGGCCGGTCTTGGCGCTGACCTCGATGGCGTGCTCCGCGTCGATGCCGATCACCGCCTCGATCTCTTTCTTGACCTTCTCGCAATCGGCTGTCGGCAAGTCGATCTTGTTCAGCACCGGAACAACTTCCAGGCCCATTTCGACGGCGGTGTAGCAATTGGCCACCGACTGCGCTTCCACCCCTTGCGCGGCATCGACCACCAAGAGCGCACCTTCACAGGCGGCCAGCGAGCGACTCACTTCGTAGCTGAAATCGACGTGGCCGGGGGTATCGATGAAATTCAGTTGATAGGTCAGGCCGTCATCGGCGACGTACGGCAATGACACCGATTGGGCCTTGATGGTGATTCCGCGCTCACGCTCGATCGGATTGGAATCAAGCACTTGGTCTTCCATCTCGCGCTCTTGCAAGCCACCGCAGATTTGGATGATGCGATCTGCCAAGGTCGACTTGCCGTGGTCGACGTGGGCGATGATGGAAAAGTTGCGAATCAGGTGCATGGAGTAGGAAAGGACCAAGGCGCAAAAAAAACGGGAGTCGCGACTCGCGACTCCCGGCAAGACAACCCCGAATTATCCCATAGCAAAGACGCGCGCAGGGCCGCGTATGACGGCTATCCCACTTTCCCGGGTGCCGTGATCGTCACAAACTGGCTCACATCGCCGCGACGCACCAACAACATGACCGGCTGCCCGGGCTTGATATCTTTCAGCGCCGAGTTGAAAACTTCCACCGAACCTACCGGCTTCCGCGCCGCCATCAACACCACGTCGCCCGCCCGCAAGCCCGCGCGTTGGCCAGCGGCACCGACGATGCGCGTAATGACGACCCCTTCGTCAGCCGGCAGCTGCAAGGCTTCACGTTGTTCATCGGTCAAGTCCTCTGCCACCAGTCCCAGCGGATTGCCCGCGACATCCGCCGCGTCAGCTCGCTTGTTCGAAGCCAACGATGGGGCGCGCTCCAGCTCACCAATGGTGACTGCAACATCCACTTCACTGCCATCACGGAAGACCTTGACAGAAACCCGCGTGCCGGGTCGGGTTGCGCCCACCAACGGTGGGAGTTCACCTGACCGGGCGACTTCTTTGCCGTCGAACGCAAGGATCACATCACCGCGCTTCAGTCCCGCTTTCTCTCCAGCGGAATCCTCCGAAAATCCAGTCACCAACGCTCCGCCCGGTCGTGACAGACCCAACGCCTGAGCGTCATCACGGCTGACCTCTTGGATATTCACTCCAAGCAAGCCACGGGCCACAAAACCCTTGGCCTTAAGCTGCTCCACCGCGTTCATGGCGACTTCGATCGGAATCGCGAAGCTGACACCCATGAAGCCGCCGGTGTTGGAGAATATCTGTGAATTGATGCCCACGACCCGGCCGTCGGTATTCAGCAATGGGCCGCCTGAATTGCCACGATTGATGGCGACATCGGTCTGAATGAAAGGCACGTACTGCTGGCCGGTAGCCTGCGAGGTGCGACCTACCGCGCTGACGATCCCGGCGGTAACCGACTGCTCGAATCCAAATGGTGAGCCGATCGCCACCACCCACTGGCCACGCTTCAACGTCTTCGATTCACCCAATTGCAAGGCTGGCAAGTCAGTGGCTTTGACCTTGAGCAACGCAACGTCACTGCTCTCATCGCTGCCGATCACCGTGGCCACCAGCTCGCGGCGGTCTGCCAATTTGACAAAGACTTCGTCAGCGCCATCAACCACGTGATGATTGGTCAGTACGTAGCCGTCAGCGCTGATGATGAATCCGGTGCCCATCGAGGTGCTGTCGCGCGGCATCTGTGGCATGCCCGGCTGGCCAAAATAGCGACGGAACAATTCGGGCATGTCCTCAGGATCTGCACCGCTGCCGTCTTGCATCGAAGACGCAGCCGACTTGGTGGCTGAAATGTTCACCACCGCTGGGCTGACGTCGTCGACCAACTGGGTGAAATCCGGGAGCACAGCACTTGCTCGCGCACTGACCAGCAGCGCCAGCAGAAAAACCAAACGGTGAGACAACATCATCTTCACGAAAAAATCCTCGCGCAAGCAAAAGTTCAAGAAAAAGGGCTCAGCTGCACTGCCCGTCAAACTCCGAACGCCGCATCAGGCGTTCGCAGAGTCCGGCCGTACCCGACAGACCGCTTTGCCACCGCGCTGGGACACGCTCAGGGCAAGCAAAGTTCCGGCGAAAGCACCTGCGGCTGTCGCGAAGTCAACTTGCCACTCCATTCGTTCAGCGATGAGGTAGCCGAGCACGGCACCCAGCAGCAATCCCGTCAGTGGCAATCCATATCCACGCAGCGCCTCCTTGCGTAGCGTCGACTCATGCATGACGAGGCTCGCCCAGTCATCGACCCGAAGCAGGCCATCAACGTCGGTCAGGGCGACGCTGATTTCAGCGTTGCCATCAGGTAACAAACTGCATCGCCCAGCGCAACCTATGCAGCCATTGCAACTGCCCGGTTCTGCGCGCAACAACGCGCGGCCCTGGTCTATCTGGATGACCCGACAGCGTCGCTCAAGCATGAACGTGGCTAACGGCTTCCGCTGCCATCGAGTGGGACCAAACCTTGCGCAAAGCGCTCCACCGTCGCTGCCGGCACTTCACCCAGTACGATGATTTGTTTGCCATGCGCCACCCGACCAAAAGAATTGAGTGCGCCGCGACTTATCAAACCTGACATGGTGGCCTGCTGCGAAGACAGCGGATCAATGTAGACCGAGACGCGGGCGACACCATCTGAATAAAGCAGGTGTGTTCGATTGCCATCGGCAATCAGGGTGGGCAGAAAGCCTTCGGGGGCATCCAGCACTTGCCAATTCACTCCCGTGGAATGCGCCGAAGCCATGCTGACTTCAGCAGGTTCAGGCGGCGCTTCCGCAGTTGCTGGAGACTTGAAATCGGTGCTGAGCTCGGTAAACATGACCTGCTCGACCGCACGGCCGTCCGAGCCGATGGTCAACGACTTCAGCAACAACGAACTGCCTGTGTCGATCCACAACCGATAGCCATAACGAAATCCGTCGCGTGGTCGGATATCGATTACCTGCGCCTGCCGACCCGCGACGCGATCCGACCCCACCGACACTAGTTCATAGTGCGCCGGAGGGGGCTGCCGAGCCCGCAAAATGGAAGACCGAGCTGAACTCGCGCTAGGCCAGAGCGATACCCCATCACTGACTGTCAAGCGAACGTTTTCGAGTTCGCCCGCGACCTCGACATTTTCGCCACTTAAGCTGGTCAAACGGACGCCATCGACGCTACCCGGATGTTGCTCAATGCGCAGCGCATCAAGCTGACCATCCCGCAAATAAACCAAAGTGCCCTCGAAATCAGCCGCGGTGAGGGCGTGGTTCATCCGGCCGAGCCACGCGGCTGGCGAAATCGCCGCGTCCAATTCGAGCGCAGGCGGGTTGAGTCCCGCAGGCGACGAAACCTGGCCCGCAGCCATACTTGGCGCCAGCGTCACACTCAGGCCAAGGACGATGACCCATCGCACACACATCAGCGTGGAGATGACTCGTTGGCAGCGGCCGGCAGCATGCTCCAAGGCCGCACCGGCGCGGCAACCTGCACGAACGGCAGGAAACTGACATCGCCACTGCCGCGCACTGCGGCGTTGTGACGCAACAAATAACTGGCTAACTGCGGG
>JBBQQV010000256.1:0-4995 GCA_038215505.1 Lysobacterales bacterium | reverse complement strand
GTGTACACGCCGGACGCGACGGTAGCCTTTACCGGCGCGCGCATCATCACCGTGCGCGATAGCGAGAACACCGAGGAAGTGATCGAGGACGGTGTGCTGTTGATCAAGGGCGACAGCATCGTCGCCGTTGGTGCCAGCGGCGACGTGCGCGTGCCCGATGGCAGCACGGTGATCGACGCACGCGGCAAAACCATCATGCCCGGCATCGTCGATGCGCATGCCCACGTTGCCCATTTCGGCGGCGGCGTCATTCCGCAGGCCAACTGGGCCTATTACGCCAACCTCGCCTTCGGCATCACCACCGCCCACGATCCTTCGGCCAGCAACGAGTTTGTGTTTTCGCAGGCGGAGCTGGTGCGCGCCGGACGCATGGTCGGGCCGCGGGTGTTTTCGACCGGCACCATCCTGTACGGTGCCGACGGCGATTTCAAAGCCGTGATCAACTCGCTTGACGATGCGCGTTCACACCTGCGCCGGATGAAGGCGCTGGGCGCGTTCTCGGTGAAGAGCTACAACCAGCCGCGGCGCGACCAACGGCAACAGATCAATCAGGCCGCCCGCGAACTGGAAATGCTGGTCGTCGAAGAAGGCGGCTCAACCTTCTTTCACAACATGACGATGGTGATCGATGGTGCCACCGGCGTTGAGCACAACCTGCCGATCGCCCCGCTCTATCGCGACGTGATCCAACTCATGGCAGGCACCGATGTGCGCAATACGCCAACCTTGGTGGTGAGCTACGGCGGCCTCTCTGGCGAGCGCTGGTTCTACGCCCGCGACCGCGTCTGGGAAGACGCCAAGCTCAACCGCTTTTTCCCGCGCGAAACACTCGAAGGCATCGCCATCCGCCGCGAAACCGCGCCCGACTGGGACTACTACCACCTCGAAGTCGCCAAGGCGGTCAAGCAACTGCGTGATGCCGGGGTTCGCATCCAGGTGGGCGGTCACGGGCAGATGCAGGGCCTGGCCCCGCATTGGGAAATCTGGATGCTGCAGCAAGGCGGCTTCAGCCCTTTCGAAGCGCTGCGCGCGGCGACGTTTGATGGTGCGGACTATCTGGGTCTGGGCAAGCAACTGGGCTCGCTGGAAGTTGGCAAGCGCGCCGACCTAGTGGTGTTGAACAGCAACCCGCTGGAAGATATCCGCGCCAGCGCCGACACCCACATGGTGATGGTCAACGGCCGCTTGTTCGACACCGCCACGATGGCGGAAGTGGGCGGTCAATCAACACCCACACCGGTGTTTCATTGGCAACGTCAGCCGGCCGGACAATCATTCGGAATCGAATATGGACCAACGGCGGTTTGTCATTGCCCGAAATCGGCAGAGCGACATCGTCATTAGGCAGCGGATTGTGCTGGTTGGAACTGATTCAGTTGGTCACGTTTGGGCTGACATTGACGCCAAAGCCCACCACCAGAACGTCTTCGTCAGTGAGCAGTTGAACGCTGGGGCCGTAAAAATCATCGACCGGCAGGCGGCACGCCGTTGCGCCCACATTGGCGCTGAAGGTACCGGTGCCGTGAGCGTCAAAGACAATGCAGGCCGTAGTTGGACAGGACGGCCACGCCGCCACTGGCAGTCAGCTGGGTTTGCAGCAATGCGGGTTCTGCTGCAAATGCGAGTGGGCTGAGCGGCAGCGCTGAGGTCGTCTGCGTATTCGCGCCGATGAATTTTGACCAAAGCAATTGCCCACCGGCGTTCAGCCGCATGACTTGCCAGCCGCGATTGTTGAACCAAAAGGGCGTGAGCAAGTAGGTCAGGTTCTCGCTGCTGCCGCCACCGTTGATGGGAAGGATGAGGTAGGCGCCATCGCTGCCAGCCACCACTGTCTTTGCATTAAATCCGGGCTGACGGATAGGAAACTCAGGGGGAAACGGACCCGGAAACGCAAGCCGCCCTTACAAATAGGCGCGGGTGCCGTCGCCACGCGGTGCGCTAGTGTGTTGCCACGTCACTCGTGGCATTTGTGCCGCCGCCAGACTCGCAGCCAAAAGTGCAGTCACACCCAATGCACGCGTTCTTGCCAAAACATCGCCAGCCTCAGTCAACCAGATGGGAAGGAGGCGACTCTAACTCGCGCGCCTCAGATCGGATCAGTGCCACATCGCATCGTTGTCACATCGCACGGTGGTCACATCGCATCGTTGTCACATCGCACGGTGGTCACATCGCATCGATGTCACATCGCATGGTTGTCACATCGCGTCGTTGTCACATCGCATCGATGTCACCCAGGGCTTGAATCAAGCGCCGCGCGCGCTTGTCCGGTTTTCCAGCGGGCGCTTGAAATCCGGCGTTGGCCAAGCGCCGTTGTTCGCGCAGCGCGAGTCGCTTTGCCAATGACTCGGCATCTTCCCGATACAGCGCTTGCGCTTGTACGGCCGGCCCGCGCCGGCAGCTTGCGGCCACCACTTCGATCTCGAACAACTCGTCGACACGCCTGAGCTGCAGGCGGTCACCGGCGCTGAGCAAACGCGACGGCTTGCAGGTTTGTCCGTTCACTTCGACGCGGCCGCCCTCGATGGCTTGTTTGGCCAGCGAGCGCGTCTTGAAAAAGCGCGCTGCCCACAACCAGATATCAATGCGTGCTGAGTGCGGGACGGCCTCGCTCATTGGCTGACCTAGCCAGCCGGCTTCAAGCGACTGGGATACAGCTTGCGCACCTTCGCCACTTTGGGTGCCGAGACACCCGCGATGTAAGGCTGGGCGGGATTGCGCGCGGCATAGTCCTGGTGATACGCCTCGGCCGGGTAGAACGTGGTCAATCGCTCCAACGTGGTCACCACCGGCGAACTGAAGGCGGCCTCGTCTTCCAATTGATCGAGGTAGGCACTGGCGACGTCGCGCTGCTCATCGTCCGCATAAAAAATCGCTGAGCGATATTGCCGACCCTGATCATTGCCTTGGCGGTTGAGCTGAGTCGGATCATGCGCCGCCGAGAGAAACACCTTCAGCAGTTGCCCAAAGCTGATCTTGGCCGGTTGATAGCGGATGGCAATCGCTTCTGCATGATCGGTGGCACCGCTGCATACGTCTTTGTAGTTGGCGGTCTCGGCGCTGCCACCGGCGTAGCCGGAGACGACATCCAGCACGCCATCCAGCTGCCGATATACCGCCTCGGTGCACCAGAAGCAGCCGCCCGCCAAGACCAGCTCTGCGCTGTTCAAGGAGGGGTCCACCGCAAGATCGATTTGCGGGTCAGGAAAGCCGCTGAGATCCGGGCTGAGGCTGGCACCGGGCAGATCGCAGACCGTGTTCATGCGGCGGAATCCTTGTGTGAGTGTGTGTGTGTCGGTACGCTGGGACATAGTGAAAAGCGCGCTGCTGGGAGCACTCAACGCGTGCTTGTGGGAGCGGCGGCAGCCGCGATGGCTGACGTCTCGTGGCGTCGATTTCGCGCCTTCCGGCGCTCCCACAGGTGGCGGGCAGGGTAATCAAGCCGCCGTCAGCAAGCCGTTGATGCGGGTGATAAAGCCGGCCGGATCGTCCAGCGCCGCGCCTTCCAACAGCTGCGCTTGTTCAAGCAGTAACAACGCCAGCGCTTCGCTGCGTTCACCGTCGGGCTCTGCCTCGTAGCGCTTGAGTAAAGCATGGGCCGGATTGATTTCCAGCACCGGTTTGCCGCCCGGCGCTTCATGACCCGCCGCCTTCAACAAGCGCTGCATGTGCAGGGCCATATCATGCTCGGCCAGCACCAGACAGGAAGGCGACGTGGTCAGTCGCTCGGACACACGAACGTCTTCCACGCGATCGCCCAGCTGCTGCTTCAAGCGCTCGATCACGCCCTGTGCCGCCTTCTTGACCTCTTCACGCTGCGCTTTGTCGACCGGCTCTCCGAGTTTGTCCAAGTCGAGCTCGCCTTTGGAAACATTGCGCAGCGACTTGCCGGCGTACTCGTGCAAATAGCCCATCATCCATTCGTCGATGCGCTCATGCATCAGCAGCACTTCCACACCGCGCGCTTTCAGGGCTTCCAGTTGCGGGTTGTGGCGAGCGGCATTCCAGCCATCGGCGGTGAGGTAGTAGATCGCGTCCTGCTCGGGTTTCATGCGCGCGATGTAGTCGTCCAACGACACCAACTCGTCAGCGCTGCTGCTGCGGGTTGAGGCCACCCGCAACAGCTTGGCGAGGCGCTCGCGGTTGCCATGATCCTCGGCGATACCTTCCTTGATGACGCTGCCGAACGCCTTCCAGAATTCGCCGTACTTGTTCGCCACGACCTTGTTCGACTCAGCCTTGTTCGTCCCAGCCTTGTCAGACTCAGCCTGGTCAGACTCAGCCTTGTCAGGCTCGGCTTGGTCTGACTCGGTCTCGCCAGCCAGCTTGTCGAGCAAGTCAAGCACGCGGCGGGTGAGCGCGCTTTTCAGTTTGTCGAGCTGACGATTGCCTTGCAGCAGCTCGCGACTCACGTTCAATGGCAAGTCGTCGGAGTCAACCACGCCGCGTACAAAGCGCAGGTAGTTCGGCAACATCTGCTCGGCGGCGTCCATGATGAAAACACGCTTCACGTACAGGCGTAGGCCTTTGCGCTCGTCGCGATTCTGCTGGAAATCAAACGGCGCTTTCGACGGCAGATACAGCAACGAGGTGAAGTTCTGATTGCCCTCGACGCGGTTGTGCGTCCAGCTCAGCGCATCGGCGTAATCGTGGCTAACGTGCTTGTAGAAGGCTTGATATTCGGCGTCCTCGATTTCAGCCTTGGGTCGCGTCCACAGGGCTGAGGCCTGGTTGACGTTTTCCATCTCGGCGGTCGGCTTGCCTTCGACCAGCTTGGGCATGCGGATCGGAAACGCGATGTGGTCGGACCACTGCTCGATGAGCGAGCGCAGTTTCCACGGCTGCGAATATTCCTTGGCATCGTCTTTCAGATGTAAGGTGATGCGGGTGCCGCGGGCCAAGTCGCTGACTGGCTCCAGCGTGTACTCGCCGCTGCCATCCGACGCCCAGCGCCAGCCTTCAGTTTCGCCCGCGCGGCGGGTTTCCACAGTCACC
>JBBQQV010000255.1:0-5018 GCA_038215505.1 Lysobacterales bacterium | reverse complement strand
CCTGTGGTTGCCGGGGCTGTCCGACATCACCGCGTTTGTCGATTTCAGCGCAGTGGCGGAAGCGGGCGCAGCGGCCGGATTTGAACTCGCGGGTTTTGCCCCGCAAGCAGGATTCCTGCTGGGCTGCGGCTTGCTGGATCAGTTATCAGTGGCGCAAGTCGAGGCAGCCGATGATGCAACCGCCGCCGCCCATGCCAATGAGCAGGCCCGCCGCCTGTTGTTGCCGGGCGAAATGGGCGAACGCTTCAAGGCGATAGGTTTGCAGCGAGGCGTCGATGTTTCGGCCCTGTTTGCCGAAGCGGATCGGAGCGGGCGATTGTGAGCACATCCCACCAAGTCTGAAGTGGCAGCGGCGGAAGCCGCGAAGCAGTCGCCTTACCAGGTCCCACTCGCGACTGCCGCCGCTCCCACAACATCCACTGCACTGTCGGTGCCGCCGCGAACTCAATCAACGCGTGCAGTCGCGCAATCAAGTCGGTGTTAGGGCGCGCCTTTTACTTGGCCCCGCGCCGGCCGTGGTGTCGCCCACATCCGGATATTCGCTCGCATCACTTCCACGCCCGCGGGGTCAGTGATGCTGACCTTGATGGGTAGCTCATAACCCTGATCGGCATGCACCGCGGGTACGCCGGTCACGCCGGTGGCGCGCATGCGGCCGTTGGCCTTGGCGAGGTATTCGACCTCCATGCCTTTCGGAATCCAACGCATTGAGACCGGCAGGCTGGCCTCTGAACATAGGCCGGCTACCATCTCCGCCAAGTTACACAACGCAATAGCGTGCACTGTGCCGATATGGTTTTGCACGCCACGGCGGTGCCTGATTTCGATGACGCAACGGTCTGGCTCAAGGGTCGCCACCCGCGGCCGGATACTGCCGAAGTAGGGTGCCTTCCAACACACTAGGCGGCTGAACAGCCAGCCGCCGGCGGGCAACGAAGCCAATCGGCGGTACTGCGCCAGCGTGTTGGGGATTGCGGCCATGCCTGGGCTCTCTTACGCCGCTGCGCGGCGCTGCATGCCCTGAGACGCCAGCGCGGCTGACTCAAGTTCACGCGGATCGAAATCGTCAACGCTGATGGTGTCGTGGACTATCGCCTGCAGTTCATTGAGCAGGGCAATCTCGTCGACGCTCAACATGCCCTTGAGTTGCGCCTCGTGCAATTGCGCGTGCGTATCCAACGAAGTCAGTTCGCCCGACTTCAGCAGTTTCTGGAACTTGCGCTCGACTGGCTCGGCGGCAATGGCTTTTGGAAGTGCCGCATTGATGCGCCCGGCGGGATTGTTGGCGCAAGGCGTGAGAAACACGCCCTCACCGATGCGGTCACGCGTTTCCGAGGGATTCATCAGCAGGCTGGCGGCGCGATGTCCCAACCGGTCCGACGGCGCTTGCGCGCGCCTACCCCACGGAAACACCAGCATCCACAACGCATAGCCGGCGGGTCGAATCGGGAAGTTGCGCAGCGCCGCTGACAGAGCAAGCTCGATCTTGTGCGCTGAATCGTGGAACGCCCATGCCAGCAGCGGTCGCTCGGAAGCCGGGCAGTCACGATCTTCATAGCGCTTGAGCATGGCCGAGGCGATGTACAACTGACTCAGCACGTCGCCGAGCCGACCTGACAGGCTCTCTTTGAACTTGAGCTTGCCGCCCAACAGCAGCATGGAGGTGTCGGCAACCAGCGCCAGGTTGGCCGAATAGCGATTGAGCTTGCGGTAGTAACGGCGCGTGTAGGCGTCGCCAGGAACGCGACCAATGGTCGAACCAGTCAGCCCTAGCACCCAGCTGCGCACGGCGTTCGATACCGCAAACCCGATGTGGCCAAACAGGTTGCGATCAAATTCGTTAAGCCGGGTTTCCGGATCAGGATGCTGCGCGGCCTGCATCTCCTTAAGCACCCATGGATGGCAGCGGATCGCGCCTTGACCGAAGATCATCAGCGAACGGGTCATGATGTTGGCGCCCTCGACGGTGATCGAGATTGGCGCCGCCTGCCAGCCACGCCCCAGATAGTTCTTGGGACCCAGGATCACGCCCTTGCCGCCGTGAATATCCATCGCGTCACGACCGACTTCACGGGCCATTTCGGTGCAGTGGTATTTGGCAATCGCCGAAGGTACGGCGGGCTTTTCACCGCGATCCACCGCCGCCGCCGTTGCCTCGGAAAGCGCACTGATCGCGTAGCTGTAGCCGGCGATCCGGGCCAAGGCTTCTTCCACACCTTCAAAGCGACCAATCGACAAACCAAACTGTTTACGGATGCGCGCATACGCGCCGGTGGTGACGGCCGCGAGCTTCGAGCAACCGCTGGCGGTTGATGGCAGCGTGATCGCGCGCCCCACCGACAAACACTCGACCAGCATGCGCCAGCCTTGACCGATGTACTCCTCGCCACCAATCAACTGCGCCAATGGCAGGAAGATGCCGTTGCCGCGAACTGGGCCGTTCTGAAACGCGCAGTTCAGCGGAAAATGGCGGCGGCCGATTTCCAAGCCGGTCGCGCTGCGCGGCACCAGCGCCAAGGTGATGCCGCGGTCTTTTTCTTCAGACAGCAAGCCATCGGGATCAAGCAAACGAAACGCCAGTCCAATGACGCTGGCAACCGGAGCGAGGGTGATGTAGCGCTTGTCAAAGGTCAACTTGACGCCGAGCACCTTGGCGCCATTCCAGTCGCCTTCGCAGACCACGCCGTAGTCCGGCAACGAGGTGGCATCGGAACCTGCAAAGGGACCGGTCAACGCAAAACACGGAATCTCGCGACCATCGGCCAAGCGCGGCAAGTAATGATTCTTCTGCTCATCGGTGCCGTAGTGCAGCAGCAATTCGGCCGGTCCCAGCGAGTTCGGCACGCCAACTGTTGACGACAGGGTGCTGGAAATCGATGCGAGTTTCTGAATCACCTTGTGATGGCCCAAGGCACTGAAGCCCAAGCCACCGTATTGCTTCGGAATGATCATGCCGAAGAATCTGTTTTTCTTCAGGTACTCCCAGACCTCCGGGGCGAGGTCGGCCCGATCGTGGGTGGTTTCCCAGTCATTGGTCATCTTGCAGACTTCCTCCACCGGCCCATCAATGAAGGCGCGCTCTTCAGTGCTGAGCTCAGGCTTTGGCTGGGCCAGCAGTTGCTTCCAGTCCGGCAGGCCAGAGAACAACTCGCCTTCCCAACCCACGGTGCCCGCTTCGAGTGCAGTTTTCTCGGTGTCGGAGAGCTGCGGCAGCATGCGCGTATACATTTTGAGCAGCGGCGCGGTGAGCTTGTGGCGGCGCGTGGGCACGTGCAGCAAGGGCACCGCCACCAGCAGCAGGATCACTGCAGCGAATACCGTCGCCACCACACTGCCGTCGAACAACAGCACCGCGCCGAGCAGCGCGGCCAGACTGAGGCCAGCCCATATTTGCAAAGAGACCCGCAGGTAGGCTGCCAACAATCCGGCAGCCAGCAGGGCGAGAAAGGGAGTGAGTACGCTCATGACGATGCTCCGGTGGACGCTTCGGCGGCTGCCAAATTGGAAAGAAACGCGAGGATGGTGGCGGTGAATTGGTCGTTGCGGTCGCCAGCTACCATGTGCGTGGCATCGGCGATTTGTACATGTTGCGCATGCGGCACCAACTGCATGAATTCGTTGACGTGGTGAGCGGAAACCAGGTCACTCAGACCGCCGCTAATCAGTAAAGTCGGCATCGCTACCGCTTGCGCGGCGGCGACCAGCTCGGTCTGGTAGCGCTCGCCGCCGCGGGCTATCTCATTGAGCAGGCGCGGGTCCCAATGCCAGCGCAATCTGCCGTCGGCGCGCGCCACCAACAAGCTGCGCATCTGTTCGGGCGACTTGCGCGCCCGCCGATGTGGCAAGTAAGCGGCGATGGCATCGGCGGCGTGCTTGAAATCGGCAAAACCGTCGGGATGCGCACTCATGAAATCGAGTATTCGGGTTACGCCGTCGACCTCCCAGCGTGGCGTAATGTCGACCAGCACCAAGGCGCGAAATCTGGCGGGCGCGCGTGCCGCGCTGAACATCCCGATCAAGCCGCCCATTGAGGCACCCACCAATACCGGCGCAGCACCGGCAGGCAGGCTGGCAGCATCAGCGACGGCGTCGAGATCGTCAACAAACTGCTGCATCGAATAGGCGAGGTCCGGCGGGTTCCAATCACTGCCGCCGTGGCCGCGGGCGTCGACCAGCAACGAACGATAGCCAGCCTGCGCGAGAACGTGCGCTGTGCTTTCCCACGCTTGGCAGGTCTGCCCGAAGCCATGCGTAAACAGGACCGACGGCGCCTCGTTGTCCCCATGCGTCGCCAATGCCAAAGCAACGCCATCGGCACGCGTTATCCGCGTCGTCGCGGGCGCAGATACGGCAGGAATCGCGAAGGGAGTAACGGCCATACGGCAGAGTATGGAATGGTCGGAAGTGAATTGTCAATACGCAGGCGTATGGAATACCCTCCGGAGGCAGGAAAAAGCGAAAACTGACGCCTTCGGCTTGCGCCTGTGGCCGGCATCGCTAGACTCCACATATGTCAACAGTCATCAACAAAGCTGAACGTGCTCCTCGCTTGTCTGCGGGCGACTGGGCGCAAGCGGCCCTCGACCTGCTCGCCGAAGCCGGCGTTGTGGGAGTTGCGGTCGAGCCGCTCGCACGCCGATTGAACGTTACCAAGGGCAGTTTTTACTGGCACTTTCCCTCCCGCGATGCGTTGCTGGCGGCCGCGCTGGAGCGCTGGGAACAGACCGAACTCGAAGAAGTATTCGCGCGCTTGGAGGGCATTGCCGATCCGCGCGAGCGCATGAACGAGCTGTTTCGTCGCGTCGCCGTGGAGGCGAAGGGACACATTATTTATTCCGAACTGCTGAAAGCGCTGGATCATCCGCTGGTGCAACCGGTGATGGAGCGCGTGTCCAAGCGGCGCTTAGACTATCTGGCATTGTCGTTTCGCCAAATCGGAATGGCGCGAGCCGAAGCCCAGCAGCGCGCGCGCCTCACTTACGCGGCTTACGTTGGATTTTTGCAGCTATCACTGCAAC
>JBBQQV010000254.1:0-5032 GCA_038215505.1 Lysobacterales bacterium | reverse complement strand
GGTAATCACTCCGAGCTCAGGGAAGTGCGACTTCAAGGCGCGAATCGCCCGCTGCGCGAGGCCGTCGGCATCCCACGCCGACGCGGCATCCAACGATTTGGCCTCGGCTGCCGTGACCGGAAACAACACCAGCGCCGGAATCCGTAACGTCACCGCCTGCTCGGCGCAGCGCAGCAGTTCCTCGATCGAAAGTCGCTCGACGCCTGGCATCGAGGCGATTGCTGCGCGGCCTTCCGCATCATGGATAAACACGGGCAAGATCAAATCATCGCAACTCAAGCGCGTCTCGCGCAGCAACCGCCGCGAGAAATCGTCACGGCGCATGCGCCGAAGTCGGGTATGCGGAAAAGCCATCGTTGAATGTGAATGCGAGGAAGAGACCCGATTCTACCCGCGGCGGCTCCACCCGCGGCGGCGGCAATACTGCCCACAGCAATTTCGACATAGCAGGGGCCTATGCTCTCGGGTTGCCATCGCCGCCGGGCGATCCAACCCGTGAGTTGCCATCAACATCGGCTCGCATTGTGCTTTTGTGGGAGCGGCGGAAGCCGCGATTCGCTGCAAAGGCGACAAAGCATTCCGCCTTCCGGCGCTCCCACAAATGCCGAGATTGGCAGCGCGCCCACACCTTCCCCGCAAAAGGCCAAACCCGTGAACACAGCACTCGCACCCACCGTCGCCGACCTCGCCGACGCCCATCCCGCTGCGTCCATCTGCGCACCGGTCTTTCGCGACTTCGGCGGCGTCAAGCGCTTTGCCGGCCCCATCCGCACGCTCAAGCTGTTTGAAGACAACAGCCTTCTACGGAGCCTTCTTGAAACTCAAGGCGAGGGCGCGGTCATCGTCGTTGACGGCGGCGGCTCGCTACGCTGTGCACTGTTTGGCGGTAACCTGGGCGCGCTCGCGGTCAGCAACGGCTGGGCAGGCGTGGTGATCAACGGCTGCGTGCGCGACAGCGTCGAACTCAGCCAACATGCCATCGGCATCAAAGCCTTGGCCTGTCACCCGCTGAAGAGCGAAAAAGGCCTGCACGGCGGCCAAGTCGACTGCCCCGCCACCTTCGCCGATGTGACCTTCGTGCCGGGTCACTGGCTGTATGCCGATGAAGATGGGGTGTTGGTGCTTTCCAAACCGGCGGCTCGCACGGAAGGCTAGTCACGTCACGGGCTCGGCTTGCTCTGCCGGCGTCGCGCTTCGTTGGCCGCCATGATCCGCTCCATCAGCAGTCGCTTGGCTTCGGGTGTGCCCCAGCGCGGCTCCGGCGCTCTTGCTGGCGCTGGGTTCCGCTGCGACTGGGCCCGCGCTTTGGCTTGTGCCGCAGCAAGCTGCTCGCGCTGCTTGGCCAGCGCCTGCTGCGCCGCCTCCCACTTGGCGATGCGCGCCAGTTCGGCCTGATGCATCGCCTCGCCAATGATCGGTATTGGCAGGGGCTCGAGGCCAGCCTCGCGCACCAGCGCTTGCAGCGCAGGGCCGGCCGGACGGCGGACCAATTCGCAGCCCAGCGCCACATTCAGCCGCTGCAGTACCGGCACCCACAGCGACTCGCCGTAGGTGCGGACTCGCAGCGACAGTCCCGGATCGAACTGGTAGCGCCCGTGCGCGACGCGTCGGAACAGCGCGCGGTTGTAAGCGTAGTCGCGACTTACCTCGTTGCGCGCGAGCAGGGCGGAAATATGTTGGCGTTTGTTGCGCTCAGCACGCAGCACTGCGGAGGGCAGATGCTGCCACGCCGCCAGCACGGTCTTGCTATCGAAATTATCCGCGTCGTGCCACTCCGAGCTCACACCCAAGTTGTCGCGAAACAGCACCCACAGGGTCTGCAGCAGCAGGTATTCCGAATGTTGACGGTCGATGCGCAACAGGCGCTGCCCAGCCTGCAGGTCGATAGCCGATGGTGCCAGCCGATCAAACAGGGTGGCGAATGGCCCGCGCGCGAACTCAGGCTTGGCAAACGCTGAGCGTAGCGCCCAATGCACCGGGCTTTGACCAAAATCATCGGCCTGCGCGCTGTCGGCACCGCGCTCAAGCAAGGCTTCGACCAGAGCCACATTGCCAGCGCCGGCGGCGGCCATCAGCGGGGTGACGTTGAAGGGCGTGCGGTGGTCGACGCCATAGCGGTCGCAGTCACGCAACACGTCTTTGAAGTTGCGGCTGGCGTAGACGCCAAAGTACTTGGCGAAGATGCCCGCGCGCATGCGCGCAAACTGCTCTCCATTGCTGAAGTTCACCTCCTCACTCAAAGCCTCGGCCAGCTCGTTGCAGTCCCGCACCGCCGCGTAATCAAACAGTTGCTGCGGCTGCTTGCTGCCGGGCACGCGCTGGCGGAATACCTTGACCAGCAAATCCCGCAGCCGCGCCTCATCAAACACCGGCCACGGCGGCTTCGCTTGCTTGAGCAAGTCGCGACGGATCGACTCGGCTTGTTCCAGCTTGCCCTGCAACTCCAGCTTGTGTGCCTCGCGCTGCCAGTCCTCGCGCGAGGCGGTGCGTGCGCTGACCTTGGCGGCGTCATCGGCACCGATGTTGAGCAGACCAAACAAGGGATGGTCGAGATCCGACTCAACCAGATACACATTCTTCTGTGCCCGCGTCAGCGCCACGTACAACGCATTGACAAAGAACTTGTGGACCTCCAGCGCCTTGTCAGTTTTGTCCCGCGCGCGCCGGTAAGCAAGGTCATCGACTTCCAGATCGGCCGCCGCCACGCCGTCGCAGAGCACCGAAAATTCGCCGCGATTGTCGGAGACAAATCGGTACAGGACGATGTTCTCGTACTCCAGACCTTTGGCCTCGTGCACGCAAAACAGCAGCGGCGTGGCAAAGCGCCGCCGCGCCATCGGCTTGTCTTCTTCGCGCAGCACCAGCACCGCGACATCCGTCGATTGCCGACTCTGCCGATCCAGCTCGCGAACCACCGTGTCCTTGTCCGACAGCAGCACCGCTTGGCCGGCTTCTGCACCCACGGCGCGAACCAGAAAGTTGCTCTCGCGATCAATCGAGCCGAATCGGCGATGCTTAATCTTCAGCAGCGTGTTGGCGATGCGCGTGGTTTCGCCGGAATTACGGAAGTTGGCCTCAAGGATAGAAAGTTGCTGCCGTCCCGCCAACTCGGCGTCGCGCCAGAACAAGGTCTTGACGTGGCTCCACGCGAAGAAGTTCGGATGCACGATCTGATTGGAATCGCCACAGAGTAGAAACTGTCCGGGCTTGTTCAGGGTTTTCAGGATCAGCGCCAGCTGCACCGCAGTCAGGTCCTGCACCTCGTCGATGACGATGAAGTCATAGCGCGGCGCGGTCAGACTCAAGCGCTCATGCGCCAGCAGATTGAGATCGAACAGGCCATCCTGGGCCAGCCATTGGCAGTACTTCTCGAACACGTCGTACAGCGCGTCTCGCTGATCCTCGGCAAAGATCGACTGCCGCACGCCCAAGCCGCGATAGCTCTCACGCGACAGCACACCATCGGCCTGCGCCGCGATGACGCCGCGGATTTCCTCAAACGCCTGATGTGCATCGATATCGCGAAACGCTTGCCGCAGGCGCGTGAACCAGGCCGCAAAGCGGCTCCAACCGGCCTCGTTACCGACCGGTACCCGCAGCGTTTCGATGAACTCGCGCAGGGACAGAAAACTGGCTTCCTGGTCGGCACGCTCGAAGCCTTGGGAGAAATACAGATCGCGCGCGCTCTGCGCCAAAAACGCCGAGTGGGTGACGTACAGCACTTCGCCCGCGGCCTGCTTGAGCTTCTCCAAGGTCAGCGCGGTCTTACCGCTGCCCGCACTGCCGACCACGATCAACGGTGCTGCCTGCTGATACACCGCCTGCTGCGCCTCATCAAACGAGATCGGCTTGCCCAACAAATGAATTGCCCCGCGCTCGGGATGCAGATAGCGCAGCGGCAGCGCGGACGCCTGCGCTTGCGCCAGATCGGCATCGGCGATCTTCGCCTCGTCGATATTGGCCGCATCGATCTGCGCCCCACGCAGAAAGCGTGACTTCGCGTAGTCGTGCTTGCGGATCACCTCCAACATCAGCGCCGCCGTTCCGCCCGCACTGCTCACCAAGGTAAACAGCAAGCGATCCGCATCATTGAGCCGCGCCCGATAAAACACCCCAGCGCCCGGCCCCACCAGCTTCTTCACCTGCGCCGCACGAAAGTCGCCCGCAGCAATAGCGGCAGTGACCTTCTTGTATTGGCTGGCCACACTGGTGAGATCGAGGCCGATGTATTCGAGGATGCGCATGGGGGATTCCTGTTGCGTCCGTTACGGATGAACCGGTCGGTGCCAGCACGGCTCCCAGACCACTCGGACTAGCGCAAGGATGGGAGAGAGCAAGCGGCAAGGCAAGGCCGCACGCATGCTCGCCTGCGTCCCGACCGAGACCAAGGACCCTACTCAATCAATCGCCAGCACCCACGCCAAACTTCGGCTCATCACTGCCTCAAAGCGCGCTTACCCTTTCCTCTTTCCTTCCAGCCCCGAGCCATTCGCGCTCGCGGGCCGTCATCACATTGAGCCTTCTCGTGCCCAACTCTTCTGCTCCGCCTTCCCGCCGTCCGCGCAAGACAGCCAAGGCAAATCCGCCTCCGACCAAGCTCAACCGACTGCTGCCACCGCAGCATCTGGATCCACGTGATGGGGAGGTCGGCCTGCGCCAGCAGTTCGGTCCGCTGTAGAACTTCACCCGCCGCCGAGCGCTTACTGATCGTCTGTCCTACTTCGCTGAAAGCGCAGTGGGCGCACGAGCTGGCTCGCTTTGCCGGTCGCCAAGCGTTGCTCATCGAGGGTAACGCCAGCGAACGCGCTCGCCGGTATGCCGCGCCGGCCGCGATCAAAATTGCAAGTTACGACAGTCTGACCCGCGACATCGACTACGCCAGTGCTTGGCAGCCGGACGTGTTGATCGTCGACGAGGCGCAACGGGTGAAGAATTGGGACACCTTGGCAGCGCGCGCTTTGAAGCGCCTGCCCAGCCGCTTCGCCATCGTGCTGACCGGCACACCGATGGAGAACAAGCTGGAGGAGTTGCT
>JBBQQV010000253.1:0-5061 GCA_038215505.1 Lysobacterales bacterium | reverse complement strand
AATTCGGGCGCCAGGTGCATCCCGGTGACGATCAGCTGCAGTTCGACATCATCAGCTGCGCGCAGGTCATGCAACACCCAGTACAACAGGCCATACTCGGCCCGGCTGCCGGTGACAACGGCGATCTTCTGGCGCACGCTCTGTCTCAAGCGGCCCCCGTGACGAGCTGCGGGCTGCTCGGCAGATTGACGATGCGCATGGCCAGGTCACGCGCCACCGGCGTCTCGGCCGACGGGCAGGTGGCGTACATGGGCAGGCTGGACAGCAGATCCCACACCGGCCGCGTCATCTGGCCGGCATCGTTGGCGGCGCTCAGCACCGCGTCGCGCAGGTGCGCCTGGTCGCGGTCGAGGATAAGCGTCTGCAGCCAGTAGTTCGCACGGGTGCCGATGCGCTCGGTGAACAGCGTTGCGCCGGGCATATCGGCAAATGCCGCCGCATAGCGTACGGTCAGTTCACGCTTGGCCGCCAGGAAGCCAGGAAGCTGTTCCAGCTGCGCACAGCCCAGCGCCGCGTTCAGATTGGGCATGCGAAAGTTGTAGCCCACCTCGTCGTGGAAGAAGGCCCACCTGTGCGGCTGCTTAGCGGTGGTAGTCAGGTGTTTGAGACGCCTGGCCAGCACGGCATCGTCGGTGATCAGCGCGCCGCCGCCGCCGGTGGTAACAATCTTGTTTCCGTTGAAGCTGAGCATCGCGCAGCGCCCATGTGTGCCGGTGTGACGGCCATCGATCAGGCTGCCCAGGGATTCGGCGGCATCTTCGACCACTGTGATACCGTAGCGCCCCGCCAATTCCATCAGCGCCGGCATGTCCACTGGGTGGCCGAAGGTGTGCATGGGCACGATGGCGGCAAAGCGTCGGCCGCTGTGGCGATTGACCGCTCCGCCGCTGCGCATCTCGACGATATCCCGCAGGTAGTCGGCCAAGGCCGCCACACCCAATCCCAGCGTGGTCAGTTCACTGTCGACGAAATGCGGTTCGGCACCGCAGTGCCTGACGGCATTGGCGGTGGCCACGAACGAGAGCGCAGGGATCAGCACTTCGTCGCCCTCGCCCACACCGCACACCTCCAGCGCCACCTGCAGGCCCGAGGTACCGTTCGACACCACCACCGCGTGCCGGGCGCCCGTCACCTCGGCCAGGTCGCGTTCGAAACGGTCGACGTAGCCGCCCACCGACGACACCCAGCCGGTGTCGATGCAGTCCTTGACATAGGTCCACTCGTTGCCTCGGAAGTGGGGCTCGTGCAACGCCGCCTTGGCACAGCCGGTCACACGCTGCACGCGTTCAGTGATGATCTGAGCAAGGTCCATCGTCTACCTGGTGCTGTCAGACGTTGTAGAGGCCGGCCTTATAGCGCCGCAAATTGGATGGCACTGCAAACCAGTCGATGGTTTCGCGCAGGCCGCGCCTCAGTCCTGCCAAGTCCGGGAACTCGGGCGTCCAGCCGGTGAGCGTGCGTGCCAGCGTGTTATCGGCCCACAGCCGCTCCACCTCACTGCCGATTGGGCGCAGGCGCTGCTCGTCGCTGGTGAACTCGACGTCTCTGCCCATCAATTCGGCGATCAGCCGGGCGGTGTCACCCACGCTGATCTCGAAGTTGCTGCCGACATTGACCACTTGACCAACGGCGGCATCACATTCGGCCACTGCCACGAACCCACGCACAGTGTCGCGCACGTAGTTGAAGTCACGTGTGGGCTGCAGGGCGCCCAGCTTGATTTGCCGCTGACCAGCCGCGATCTGCGTGATGATGGTAGGAATCACGGCTCGTGCCGATTGGCGTGGGCCGTAGGTATTAAACGGCCGGATCACGGCCACGGGTGTGTCGAAGCTGGCCTGAAAACTCAGGGCCATCTGATCGGCGCCGATCTTGCTGGCTGAATAGGGCGACTGACCTTGTAGCGGGTGGGCCTCGGTGATGGGCACTTGGCGCGCTGTGCCGTACACCTCGCTGGTGGAGGTGTGAACGACGCGCTGGACGCCCAGGGTACGAGCCGCCTGCACCACGTTGAGCGTGCCCTTGACGTTCGTATCGACGTAGGTATCCGGCGAGTGGTACGAATACGGAATGGCGATCAGTGCGGCAAGGTGAAGTACCACGTCGCAGCCCTGCATCGCGGCGCGCACACCATGCGGGTCACGGATGTCACCAGAAAACACATCCATTGACTGCTTGACGTCGTCATCGGTCTCGTCGAGCCATCCCCAGGAATTGAAACTGTTGTAGTACACGAAAGCGCGCACATCCAAGCCGGCACGAACCAAGTGTTCCGTGAGGTGTGACCCGATGAAGCCATCGGCGCCGGTGACGAGAATCTTCTTGCCGCGGAGGTTCATGTTCCGGTCGCCCGTGCGCCCGCGCGCGGCAAATCCGCGCACGGGGGGGGTAGTAGTATAACGAGGAGCCAGCCAGCCTGGCCATTGCACAGGGGCGGCGTGGATAGGAGTAATTCCATACTTCCTACCCCAAGCCAAAAATTCGACGTAGGCTTGGCCTGGTTTCCGTTCGCAGCCGATCAAATTCGGCGAAATCCTGCGGGTGCGCTGACCGTGCCCCAGCCAGATATCTCCGGAGCCCCTCCATCAATACCACAATGAGCGCAGCAAGAAACGCTGCGACGACAAGCTTTACTGCGAGACGCCGTGACTTCGGAAGCACCGGCACTGACGGATGCTCAATGACGGTCAAGAGCGGCGTATCGCGAACTTCGTCAAGTCGCGCCTGCTCAAAGGCCAAAACCAGCGACGTGTATACCTGCTGCTGCATGTTGACGTCTCTGTTCAGTCGCTCACGTTCGAAACCGAGACTCGATTCATTTCGGTATTCCCGGTTGCGCTGCAGGAAGCTCTCGAGTCGTTCCTCAGACTGCGCAAGTCCCTTGCGCGCATCGCCCACGCGATCCCCCGCAAAACGCCTCTCCGTGGCGGCCTGCGACTGTCGGCGGATGAGATTGAAGGAGTCCAGCTGCTGCAATAGGTTCCGATTAATCTGATATGCCAGATCGGGGAAATCGGCAGTCACGGTCAGCCGAACGACTCCCGTCTTCGCAGCAGGAACCGCGACGACATTGCCAGACAGCGCGCGCAGTGCGTCTTCGCGACGCAGTGCTTCATTAGCGCCTTTTGCATGCAGGATGTCCGACAGCGTTCCGCGGACAGTGTCCCGGCCATCCACAATCACATAGTTCGCTTCGACAATCGTGGAGAGCAACTCCTTGGACGTCAGCAAGTCAGCGTAGAACGCCGGGGACTGCGTCGCCTCCCCCGCAGGTACCGCGAGGCCAAACTGCGCAGCAATCCCTGAAAGATTTCCCGCGCTACCCTTGCTAGCTTTCGGGCTGAACGAACTGGAGGACTGCCATTCACGACCGAAGCTCAGCAAAACTGCCGCGGTAAGACCGACCGACAGCAGCACGGCAACTAGCAAGCGATGGCGGACCGCTAAAACGAGATTCACGATCTCGACCGGGTGAGTTACGTCGTCGAGTTCGGTATCAGAAGTTAACATCATCAAATATGGGACACGAGCTCGTGGCTTGAAAATCCTAGCGATTGTTGCGTGGCCAGCAGATTACAGACTTACCATGACCGCTCGTCTACGATCAACAATCGACAGTATTCCAGCATGCGCGGACGGCGAGATTCTTAAAGCGACATCGACTATACATCAATTCCTCTACGAACCACATCGTGCGGCGAGCGCAATGGCGCCTCGCCCAAAATCACGACCATTCCATAACAGCATCAGCCTACCGTTTCAGGAGCTTGGCTGCCGCCCTGCAATACTCGATTGTCTTAAAAGCGGTATCCGCAACCGTTAAGGCTCGGGGCATCGAGGAACGAGTCCACCGCCACGAGCGAGGTTCTCTCTGTTAGCTTCCAATGTCACGGTTCCGGACCGCTGCCCAAACGTCGGCAATGCATTCCACGGAACTCACTACCGAACAACCTAAAGTAGCACTGCCGCTATAGGCTTCTCAATCGCTGCTCGAGTCCTGATCCCATGTATCTCTCGAGAGCCGCGGCGTCTGCAAGCACCCAATCTAGGACCCTCCCCCCACGTACCGCGAGTAACCGGTAGTCGAGCACGACAGGATGTACGACGCAGGGACTACCATTGCAAGCGCTTGCAAACGTGCAGAGGTGACCTGGTTCTGCAGGGCGACGGGCCACCAAATCCTTACTGGCACGGACCAATTTCGAGAGGCAAGTGACTGGATCACGCCGCAGCCGAGTATCCGCGCACCAGTGTTCCTGCTGAACTAAATGTAACCGCAGCCGGGGCATTAGAGTACATTCCCTGTGCTGGCGCGCACTCGTCGCCATGAAAACGCGCCCTTCCCCTACTTCCCCAGCCATGTCGGGTGTGACATCGCCCCTGACTGAACGTCGCGTACCCACCAGCCGGACCAGTATCTTGGTGGGCGCCGACCTCAGCATCTGTCTACTGGCAGGCGTTCTCGCTTTCATTGCCAGATTCGAGCGCTGGCCGCTGCAGTCGCCGTACGCCGAACTGCTGCCACGGTTCATCTCCGTTGCCTGCATCATCCGCATCAGCGTTTTCTATGCCAGCGGCGCCTACTCGCAGGCCTGGCGCTATGCGAGTGTCCGAGAGGCCGTGCTGCTCGTGTATACGGCAATGGTCGCTACCGTGCTCACCACAGCCGCGGGACGACTATTCGGTCTGACAGCGCTCGGCCCCGTGCCGTGGTCTGTCCTGCTGCTTGATGCGACCCTTTTCGTCTGCGGTACCATCGGCATTCGCCTGATGGCTCGGGCGTACCGCCAGCGGCTGTTCGGTCCGTCCAAGCGAGCACCCGAAGGCCGCCGGACACTCATCATCGGCGCCGGCGCCGCCGGTCAGCTGGTCGCGCGCGAGATGCTCAAGGGCGGACGAACGGGCATGGTGCCGTTCGGGTTCGTTGACGACGACCGCACTCTTCATGGCAAGCGCATCTTCGGCCTCCCGGTTTTGGGTCACACAGCCGAAATGGTCGAAATCGCCAAGGCGGCCAACGTCGACCTGGTGGTCATCGCCACACCATCCGCCCCTGGCTCC
>JBBQQV010000252.1:0-5078 GCA_038215505.1 Lysobacterales bacterium | reverse complement strand
GGTTGCTCTCCGCAATTGTGCGCATGCAGACCATTGGCATCGAAGGTGTTGATGCCGGGCACCTGAACGTCGAACACAGCTTCGCAGCCATCGGCGGTGACACTTGCCACGGTCGCGACAAACCGCTCTCGGTTGAGCTGGCGACGGTAAGCGCTGAGCGCCACTTTCAGGCGATTGCCTTTGGCCGCATCGGCAAAGCCGACGCGGTCAGCGAACTCGGCCACATTGTCGCCACTGATGACCAGCTCATGTTGCGCAAGGGTGGCGTAGGCGCGCGCTCCGCCGCGGCTATCGGGCAGCATGCTGGTCCCGGCCGGACGGCGATCATGGTAGATCGTCGACACGATGCCGACGCGCAGCAACATGCGTTGGGCGGCTTGCAAACGTGGCAGATCGGACTGCGCGAGGCGAACACTGACACCTTTGATTTGATTGCCCTGAACCGAACCGTCGGCATCGAACAGACCGCGCAGGAAGCCGCGGTGAAAATCACTGGAGGTCTTCTCCACCGCCGGCGTGATCGCCTTGTCGCCAGGACGCAACCCCAGCTCGAACGCGAGGTCGCGTAGCGACTCCAGTTTCAGGCGGTGTTCGCTGCGCCCCGACACTTCCATCCAACCGGCAAAATCGCTGCGATGCGGCAAGCTGTTCGCGCAGCGCAACGTTTCCTCCATCAAGGCCACCGGTGTGCACGCCGAGCCGTTGATCGCCGCCGTCTGCGCCCACACCGACAACACTGCGGCGTCCTGCTTCAGCGTGCCATCGCCAACCAGCAACCCAAGCAGGAATCCTTCCTCATAGGTGTGCGCGCCCGACCACCTGGCACCGCTTCGATGATTGTTGAGCAGCACGCGGTCGCCTGCCGCCAGCTGTCCCGCTTCGCACCACTCTACGTCGACTGACCAGCGCGTTTGCCGCGAAACGCGGCGCAGCCGATGGTCGGTAGTCAGCCGCAGACTTTGGCCCTCGCTGGTCTGCAACAGCAGTACGTCTTTGACGGCAGTCTGAAAGAATCCTTGCGCGCCGCTGGCGTGATCCACGCCATCGACGCGCGCTTGGAACGGCGTGCCCAACAAATCGGCGACCTGACACGGCCCCTCGGCGGTTTGCACCCAGGTGTCGGCGGTGACGCAGGGGTTGGTCGCGCGAATGCTTTCGCACCACCAGTTGTTGTTCATCTCGTTGACGCGATCAATCAGGATGAAGCCGGGCTCGGCGAAGTCATAGGTGGACACCATGATCATGTCCCACAGATGGCGGGCATGAATGTGGCCGTAGATCTTGCAGGCGACCAGGCCATCGTCGCGGGTAACGTAGTGGCGGGTGGTCGGCCACTCGCGCCAGATCACCTGTTTGGCGTCGGCGGTATCGATCTCCGCCTCTTCTTTGACGTGCACCGGAAACACCAGTGGCCAATCGGCGTCGCTTGCCACCGCGTGCATGAAGTCGTCGGTGATGAGCAAGCTCAAATTGAACTGGCGTAGACGGCCGTCCTCGCGCTTGGCGCGGATGAACTCTTTTACATCGGGGTGGCTGACATCAAAGGTGCCCATCTGCGCGCCGCGGCGGCCGCCGGCGCTGCTGACGGTGAAGCACATCTTGTCGTAGATATCCATGAAGGACATCGGGCCGGAGGTGTAAGCACCGGCACCGGCGACAAAGGCACCGCGCGGGCGCAGGGTCGAGAACTCATAACCAATGCCGCAACCGGCTTTCAAGGTCAAACCGGCTTCGTGGACTTTCTCCAGAATGCCGTCCATCGAATCTTCGATGATTCCCGACACGGTGCAATTGATCGTGCTGGTCGCGGGCTTGTGCGCCAGTGCGCCAGCGTTGGAGGTGATCCGTCCGGCCGGGATCGCACCACGCCGCAACGCCCACAGAAAACGCTCATACCAATACTTGCGCTTCTCGGGACTGGCTTCGGCATCGGCCAAGGCGCGGGCGACACGCTTGTAGGTGTCGTCGATATCGTGATCGATCGGCTCGCCTTGTTTGCTCTTGAGGCGGTACTTCTTGTCCCAGATATCCATCGACGCCGGCTGCAGCGGCATCAGCAGGGCGTCATTCTTCACCGCTTCAAGGCGAACTGTGCTCATCTTTGTGTGTCCTCCGACCATTTCTTGTTTGCAGCGCCGTCCGCTGGGCGGCGACGCGGTTCTTGTAATTTCGTTGTTGCTGCTGGCTAATTTTTTGGCTGTCGCGTTTTGCGTCATGCCTGCTGGATTGGCCGACTCGATTGGCCCGCCTGCTTAACTCGCCTGCCCGCCTCGCCTGCCCGCCTCGCCTGCCCGCCTGCCCACCCGCTTTTGCAGCTGGATTCGGCGTGTAATGCGTCGGTTAACGCTGCTTTGCGGCTTGACTGGTGGCTTCTCAACGCGGGCTTGGGCGAGGTCCCTCCAGACCTCAGGCCACGCTGCAACTTTTCGAGATAACCCTATGTATTGGTTGTTTTGCCACATCAACCACAAGATGTAGTGGCAACGCCGCCGTAAGCTACTGCCGGGCCGGGACCATGTCAACGACAAATTTTTGCCTTTCGAGCGCATGCGGGCTGTAGCCCGTCGCCCACCTGGACGCCGCCATCAATTGGCCGGGAACAGCGCGCCTTGTTGCTGGTCTACGTGCTCCAACCTGGTCAAAACTGTCGAAGTGCTCTATGCCAAATCGTGTGCACACCCAGCTACTCGCTATCGCTCTGCTACTGCTGGCTCATGCCGCCAGCGCTGCCTTCCCGGCAGCGGTCGCCGGGCAACCACTGCCCTCGTTGGCACCGATGTTGGAAGGCGTCACTCCGGCGGTGGTCAACGTCAACAGCAAGACCCTGGAGCGGGTTCGCAATCCGTTGGCTGAAGACCCGTTCTTCCGGCAGTTTTTCGGCTTGGGCAGCCTGCCGCAGGAGCGCATCAAGCAATCGCTGGGCTCGGGCGTGATTGTCGATGCCGATGCGGGGCTGGTACTGACCAACAATCACGTGATCGAAGGCGCCGACGAGCTGTCTGTCACCTTGAGTGACGGCCGCACCTTGGCCGGCGAATTCGTCGGTGCTGATCCGGATACCGACATTGCCTTGATCCGCATTCCTGCCGAGCAATTGACCGCCGTCCCGCTGGCGGCCAACTCAACCGCCCTGCGCGTCGGCGATTTCGTGGTCGCGGTCGGCAATCCGTTTGGGCTGGGCCAAACCGTTACCTCGGGCATCGTTTCGGCGTTGGGTCGTTCCGGGCTGCAGGGGCTTGGCTATCAGAACTTCATCCAGACCGATGCCAGCATCAATCCGGGCAATTCAGGCGGCGCGCTGGTCAACTTGAACGGCGAGCTGGTCGGCATCAACACGGCGATCTTCAGCCCTTCCGGCGGCAACGTCGGCATTGGTTTCGCGATTCCAACCCCGCTGGCTCAGGAAGTGATGCGGCAGTTGCTGGCCTACGGCGAAGTGCGGCGCGGCAGCTTGGGTATCCAGACCCAGGACGTCACCCCTGAACTGGCCGAGTTGTTGGGCCTCGGCACGCGCCGCGGCGCGGTGGTGACGCGCGTACAAGCCGACTCGCCTGCCGCTGCGGCTGGCCTGGTCGCCGGTGATGTCATTGTCAAGTTGGCCGACAAGCCGGTGCCAGATGGCCAAGCCCTGCACAACCTGGAGGGCCTGCTGCCGGTGGATGAGGCGGTGAGCCTGCTGGCGATACGCGAGGGTCGCGAATTGAGTTTGTCGGCGGTCCTTAAAGCTCGCCTGCGCGCGTTGAACGGCAAGGATCTGGACCCGCGCTTGCAAGGCGCGCGCTTTGTCGAACTGCCCGAGCAGCTGCGCCAGCGTGGTGGCGAAGGGGTTGTCATTGAGGAGATCGAAGCAGGCAGTCGAGCCGCCGCCAATGGCCTGCGCCCCGCTGACGTGATCACCGCGGTCAATCGTCGCGACGTGGCCGATCTGCAGGCACTGGACCAACGCTTGGCGTCGCCGCCGGAGCAACTGCTGCTCACCGTGGTACGTGGTCGTCGCGCAGTGCTCGCGCTGATCGAGTAGGCGCTACCCCAAAAGACCAGAATGTTAGCGGCAGCCTCACCTCAGATTAAAAAGCTGCGTGCTATGTTGCTCGCTATTCTCACTCGTTCAGCAGCGTGCCGTTGATCCTCGCCCTCACCCTTGATCTCGACGACACGCTGTGGCCGATCGCGCCGGTGATCGAGCATGCAGAAGCCGCGCTGCAACAGTTTTTGCAGCAGCACGCGCCACCGGCTGCCGCGCGGTGGCCGGTGGCCGAGATGCGCCTGCTGCGCGAGCGAATCGCCGCCGAGCACCCGCAGTTGGCGCACGATTTCACCGCCCAACGGCGCTTGTCATTGCACCACGCGCTGGCGGATGTCGGTGCCGATCTGGATCTGGTCGAGCCCTGCTTCCAGGCATTTATTGCGGCCCGCCATCAGGTCGAGTTGTATCCCGATGTTGCTGAGGGGTTGACTCGCTTGGCCCGCCAATGGCGGCTGGCGGCGTTGACCAACGGCAACGCGGATGTGCAGCGCATCGGTGTAGGCCAGCACTTTCAATTCGCCATCTGCGCCCGCGAGTTTGGCGCGGCAAAACCCGATGCCGGTATTTTTTTGGCCGCCTGCGAGCGGCTGAATCTGCCGCCGGCGCAGGTGCTGCATGTCGGCGATGATCCGCATCTGGATGTCGCCGGCGCCGCGAAAGCGGGAATGCCGAGCTGCTGGATCAATCGCCATCAGGCGATGTGGCCTGCCGAGCTGCCGCGCGCCGATATTGAAGTTCCCGATTTGCACCGGCTTGCGGATTGGCTGCTCGCCTCCGCGGCACCCTCTCAACACCACACCGTCTGAGTCTCGTCGATGAGCTTGCCGCCCTGTTTTGCTACTGAGGATTCCAGCCCGCGCGCGGTGCCGCTGTTGGCGCTGACCAAGGACGCCTTCGCCGCCAGCCTTGCCGTGCAACCGGCCGCGACTGCCCGCTGGGCGCAGGCGCAGGGATTCAGCGCCGAGCCCGGCACCGTACTAAGTGTGCCCGACCCCGCCGGCGGCATTGGCTCGGCCATTGTCGGCATCGGCGATCCCGTCGATCCCTATTC
>JBBQQV010000251.1:0-5087 GCA_038215505.1 Lysobacterales bacterium | reverse complement strand
CCGCCGAATGCCGCGCCGGCCCAGCCGCCGGACAGGCTAAAGCGCGATGAGTCGCCGCCCACACTCAGGTCCAACGAGCCAAACTCCGAGATCAAACCTTGGTCGACCGCACGTTGTGGAATCTGATCGGCCGAGTTCCATTCGTTGTCGTAGGCCATGAGCGTCACATGCGCTCGACCGCCGCCGAGATCACCACTTATCCGCAGCAACAGGTTGAGCTTGCGCACGTCCTCTTCGATGTCCTGCCACGGGCCATCGTCGACCTGCGCCTCGGCCGCGTACAGCACGTCCAATGGTCCGCGATTGGCAGCATTGACCAAGGCAACGCGGCCGTAGCGGTCTTGGCCGACAGTGAGATTCAGCGTGCCGGTGTCAGCGCGATCAGCCAAGGCGAACTGGGCCGCGCCCGCGGAGGAGAAGTCGCCGACATCCGCGTAGTAGGTGCCCTTGCGATAGGTCAGCGTTTGCACGGTTTCCGGGATCAAGAAATTGAGGTCGGTGTAGCCCTGTCCGTGACCGTGGGTGCGCATATTGATTGGCATGCCGTCGACGCTGGTGGCGAAGTCGGTGCCGTGATCGAGATTGAAGCCGCGCAGGAAATACTGATTGGCCTTGCCGCTGCCCGAGTGCTGGGTGGCGATCAGCCCCGGTACAAATTCCAGCAGGTCGCCCACCCTGAGCAGGGGACGATCCGAGATATCGCCTTGGCCGAGCAACCCTTCAGAGGCTGAGATGGCTTCGCCAACAAGATTCAGACGCCGGCCGAGCACGTCGATGCGGTCGAGTTTGGCGGCCGCATCGGTGGCGCGGTCGCTCGACTTGGCTTGGTTTGGCGTGGCGACCTCAGCCGAGGCGGGCAGCGCGAAGCTGGCTGCAACCAGGGCGAGTGCCAGCCGCTTGCGTCGAAGCGTCTTGGCGAAAGAATCAGCGTCTGCCAGACGACTGAAACTCGCGATGGGGTGTGAGTGAGTGTGCTGCATGTTTATCTCCACGGCGACGCACGCATGCGCCGCACTTGCGGGTAAGCGGAAAGAGCGCCCGAAGGCGCAAGCAACAATCAATGGCTAGTTGCGCATGGCGAACGGCGGACGCTGGCTGTCGCCAATCGCCGCAGGTTCTGGTCTGCGCGAGCGTTTAGCCGAAAGTACGCGGCGGACGCTGGGGTGGCTGTTCCGCGATGGATGGCGTGCGTCGCGAAGCGGAGCGCGGCTCAACGTCGGCGCGCAGTACCGCTACCAGCCAAGCCACTGGCGGCAAATTCCATGGCTGATCAGGAGCCGCCCTGGACAATTGTGTGGCGGGTTCCGAGGTGTCCAGCGGCTCAGCGACAAAGATCACGCTGGCGTCGTTCAGCGCATGCGGATGCTGACCCACATGCTGGCTGGCGCTGCCACCTTGCGCACTGCGGTGAGTGTGCCCGGATACTTGCAGGTGATGCGGGTGGTCATGTGTATGCGCGCCTGCCTGTTCGAGCCGCTGCAGATGCGACAGCGGCAGCCGGCGCTGGGCGCGGTGCTGAGATCTCGGCGGCGGCTGTTTCGCGATGGCTGCATGGGCATGTTCTGAGGCTGTTGCCACGTGCACATGGGCCGGATTGAGCGCCCGCCAGCTCAGCTGCATGGTCGCCTGAATTGGTATCAAGGCGGCCAAACCCAGCGTCAGCAGAACGCCCACACGCTGAAGCGTGGGCCTGAGAGCACGCCACGATGGTGCGCCTGCGCGGGTCATGGTCGAAGGATAGCCCGGCGCATCAAACCAAGTAACTTGCCGATCGGCACAGGTTGCATCCGATCAACTCGCCTGCACGCTCAGCACATGCCCGATATCCGCGAGGTGCTCACGCTCTGCATCCAGATCGCTGCGGGTCAGCGGATGGCCGTCCAGCCAGCCGGCCGACAGCTTCAGCTTGAGCTGGCGCGCGCCCACCAGCAGTTGCAGCTCGGGCAAGGGTTGCGCCGCGTGCGAACGATGCAGCAGCACGGCTAGACGCAGCAGCAGGACGCAGCGCAGGGTGGGTTCGACGAGGCGTTCGGGCAGGTCGTTGATCGATCCCATCAACAGTGAGCGGCGCTGGTTTCTGATCAGCGCGGCCAAGGTGTGTTGTTCTTGCGTAGAGAAGCCGGCGCTATCGGAATTGGCGACCACGTAGGCACCATGCAGATGGTACTGGCTGTGCGCGATGCTGAGCCCAATCTCGTGGATTTGTGCTGCCCACCTCAACAATAACTGATGCTGGTCGTCCAGGTCCCAGGCATCACACACCTGTTCAAACAGTGCCAAAGCCGTCTGTTCCACGCGTCCGGCTTGCTCGGCATCAACGCCATAGCGCAGCGCCAACGCCGCCACCGAGGCTTGTCGCGGGTCGCGGTGTTGGGCACGACCAAGCATGTCGTAAAGAATGCCCTCACGCATCGCGGTCTCGGAGACGTCCATCGACTCGATGCCAAGCTCGTTGAACGCGGCTTCGAGCACCAGCAAGCCGCCGGCGATTACCGGTCGACGCTCTTCCGACAAACCGGGCAAGCGAATGTGTTCGATGTCCTCAAACGCCAGCATGGCGTCGCGAATACTCTGGATGCCATCGCGGGTGATCGCCCCACGACTGAGCTTCATGGCGCGATGGATTTCACCAATCGCCTTGATCGTGCCCGACGAGCCGATCACTTCCGCCCAGCCGCGCGCGCGGTAGGTGAGGCCAAATTGTTGGAATTCCGCCGAGACTTCGGTCAAGCCCTCGCGCCAGCGTTTACGGCCCAATTTTCCGCTCGCAAAGAAGCGCCGCGTGCTGGCGACACAGCCCATCTGCAGGCTTTCGCGTTCAAGCGGCTCAAAGCCTTCGCCGATGATGAATTCGGTTGAACCGCCGCCGATGTCGACGACCAATCGACGTGCATCCTTCGGCGGCTGGCCCTGCGCCACGCCGAGGTAAATCAGGCGTGCCTCTTCACGGCCCGCGACCACTTCGATGCCGTGTCCCAGCGCGGTTTCCGCCGGCAACAGAAACGTGCGCGGATTGCGCAGCGCGCGCACCGTGTTGGTGGCGATTGCGCGGACGCGATGCGGCGGCACGCTGCGCAGACGTTGTCCAAAGCGCGCCAAGCAATCAATAGCGCGCGTGGCGGCGGCCTGATCGAGTCCACCTTGTCCATCAAGTCCCGCCGCCATGCGCACCATTTCACGCAAACGATCCACGATGCGCAATTGGCCGAGAACGTAGCGCGCCACCACCATGTGGAAACTGTTGGAGCCGATATCGATGGCGGCGAGCAGGTCGCCGTCTTCGAGTTCCTCACTGATCCGGTTGGGACTCACGTGCGGCACAGTTGAGTCATCAGTGCTTTCTGTGCCGAGTGCGGCATCTGATCATCGACCGGAACCAGGCGCGTGTAGCTGCCATCCGAGTTGAGCACCCACGCGCTGGTATTGTCGGAGAGATAGTTGGCGATCTCCTCGTTGTAAACGCGCGCGGCGAGGTCGGCATCGAGAATCGGAAAGCAGCTTTCAACACGTCGCAACAGATTGCGCTCCATCCAGTCGGCGCTGGAGCAGAACAACTCTGGCGTGCCCGCGTTGTGAAACCAGTAGACCCGGCTGTGTTCCAGAAACCGGCTGATCACCGAGCGCACGCGGATGTTTTCGGAGACTCCCGCCACGCCCGGCCGCAGACAACAGGCACCGCGCACGATCAGATCGATCTGCACGCCAGCGCGTGAGGCGTCGTAAAGCGCCCGGATCACACTGGGCTCATTCAGCGCATTCATCTTGGCTTGAATGCTGGCCGGCTTGCCGGCGCGGGCGTTGCTTGCTTCGCGCCCGATCAGCTTGAGCAAGCCCGAGTGCAGGGTGAAAGGCGCTTGCAGAACATGTTTGAGCTTGGCGGCGGTGGAAAGACCTGAGAGCTGCTGGAACATCATGTGTACGTCATGGCCGAGTTCGGCATTGGCGCTGATCAGGCCAATGTCGGTGTATGCCTTGGCCGTGCCGCTGTGGTAATTGCCGGTGCCCATGTGCACATAGCGATTCAGTTTCTTGCCTTCGCGGCGGACGATCAACAACATCTTGGCGTGGGTCTTGTAGCCGACGACGCCATACACCACCTGCACGCCCGCTTCCTGCAAGCGATCCGCAAGGCGAATGTTGGCTTCCTCGTCGAAACGCGCGCGCAGCTCAACCACCACGGTCACATCCTTGCCGTTGCGCGCCGCGGTAATCAGATGCTCGACCAACTGCGAATCTTTGCCGGCGCGATACAGGGTTTGCTTGATCGCCAACACGTCGGGATCGTGCGCGGCCGTGCGCACCCATTCGACCACCGCTTGAAAGCTGTCGAAGGGGTGATGCAGCAACACGTCGCGTTTTTTGAGCTGGGCAAACGGTGCTTCCACGAACGACAGTGGCATCCGCGGGGTGAACGCGGGGAACTTCAGTTCCGGCCGATTCACCATCTCGTACACCGCAGTGACACGATTGAGATTGACCGGTCCGTTGATGCGATACACCGCGTTCTCGGGCAGATCAAAGTTCTGCAGCAAGGTGCGCATGATCGTGTTGGGCGTGTTCTCGGCAATCTCCAGTCGCACCGCGCGCCGAAACCCGCGTCCCACCAACTCATCTTTCAGCGCGCGGGCGAGGTTCTCGACTTCCTCTTCGTCTACAAACAGCTCGGAGTTGCGTGTCACTCGGAACTGGTAAGCACCTTTCACCCGCATGCCCGGGAACATCTCGTCGACAAACGCGCCCAGCACGGCTGACAGCAATACGAAGTCATGCGGTCCGCCGGAAACGTCTTGCGGCAGTTGGATGATGCGTGGCAGCGAGCGCGGCGCGCGCACGATAGCCATGCCACCGGAGCGACCGAACGCGTCCTTGCCTTCCAACACCACCACCACGTTCAAGCTCTTGTTGAGAATGCGCGGAAACGGATGCGCCGGATCCAGTCCCAGTGGTGATAACACCGGCAGTATTTCATCGACGAAGTAGCGGTGCAGCCAGCGCTTCTGCTTCGTGTTCCAGGTTTCGCGCGGCAGGATGCGGATGCCGGCGCTGGCCAATTCGGGCCGCAGCGATTCGTTCCAGAATCGATACTG
>JBBQQV010000250.1:0-5102 GCA_038215505.1 Lysobacterales bacterium | reverse complement strand
GGTTGGTGCACGTGTCAGCGTGGTCGCCACCGGCGTGCCGCCCGGATGGGGTGAGCCCTTGTACGGCAAGCTTGACGCCGAGTTGGCTGCCGCACTGATGAGCATCAATGCGGTAAAAGGCGTGGAGATTGGCGCCGGCTTCGAGGCGGTCAGCCAGCGCGGCACCGAGCATCGCGACGAAATGACGCCCGAAGGATTTTTGAGCAACAACGCAGGCGGCATCCTTGGCGGCATCTCCAGTGGTCAGGACGTGATCTGTTCACTGGCGCTGAAGCCTACCTCCAGCTTGCGCCTGCCAGGCCGGAGCGTGAACACAGCGGGCGAGGCGGTGGAAGTGATCACCACAGGTCGCCACGATCCGTGCGTCGGCATTCGGGCAACGCCAATCGCCGAGGCCATGGTCGCGTTGGTGCTGATTGATCACGCCTTGCGCCACCGCGCGCAGTGCGCCGATGTCGGACCCGTGAGCCCACGTATCCCAGGGTCGTCCTGAATTCCGTTTTTCCCAGGCAATCGATTGGCTACCCACTGCATATGAATCCGAACCCTACGATCGCCATCGCCGGCGCCACTGGCGCGGTTGGCCAGGCCCTGCTGGAAATACTGGCCGAGCGCGATTTTCCGTTTGCCAACTTGATCCCGCTAGCCAGCGCGCGCTCGGCCGGTGACAAGGTCTCCTGCAAACATCGCGATTACGTGATTCGCGACTTGGCTACCTTCGATTTTGCCGGTGTCGATATCGCGTTTTTTTCAGCCGGTGGCTCGATGTCGCGCGAACATGCGCCGCGTGCGGCGGCCGCTGGTGCCGTGGTGATCGACAACACATCCGAGTTTCGCTATGACGAGGACGTGCCGCTGGTGGTCGCTGAGGTCAATCCTGAGCAGATAGGCAATCGCCCGCGCGGCATCATTGCCAACCCCAATTGCTCGACGATGCAAATGCTGGTGGCGCTGGCCCCGATCCATCGTGCGGTGGGCCTCAGCCGTATCAACGTCTGTACCTATCAATCGGTGTCGGGCGCGGGTCGTTCGGCAATGGAGGAGTTGGGCAAGCAAACGGCGGCAATGCTCAACTTCCAGAGCCCCGAGCCGGTGCGTTTTCCGGTGCAGATTGCCTTCAATCTGATTCCGCAGATCGACGTCTTCATGGACAACGGCTACACCAAGGAAGAGATGAAGCTGGTGTGGGAGACTCAAAAAATCCTTGCTGACTCGACCATTCAAGTCAATCCGACTGCGGTCCGGGTTCCGGTTTTTTATGGGCACGCAGAAGCGGTGCATATCGAGACGCACAAGAAAATAAGCGCGGCGGACGTGCGGCGACTGTTGGAACAGGCACCCGGCGTGCAAGTGGTGGATGAGCGTGTAGCGGGCGGTTATCCAACACCAGTAACGCACGCGGCGGGCAACGATCCGGTGTTTGTCGGCAGAATCCGCGACGACATTTCACACCCGCAGGGCTTGAGCCTTTGGATTGTTGCCGACAATATCCGCAAGGGGGCAGCGCTGAATGCTATTCAGATCGCTGAGTTGTTGGTAAAAAATGACCTGTGATCTATAGTTAGCGCAGCGTTGTCAAGTCGATTCTAGGTCTGGCGCCGACCAGGACAATGATAGGCGACCGTCTGCTTCGCGCATTGGGGAGATGCTGGATGCAAAAGAATCATAGGCTTAGCCTCGCCTTGGCGCTCGCGCTGGGCAGTTCACAGGCGTTGGCATTGGGCTTGGGCGGTATTCGAGTGAGTTCAGGGCTGAACGAGCCGCTGGTAGCTGAGATACCGATTATCAGTAGCGTGCCCGCTGAAATTGACGATCTGAAGGTCAGTTTGGCCTCGTCGGAGGCATTCGACCGGGTCGGCATTGATCGTGCTGCGCTGTTGCCTGCCAACCTGGTTTTCACGGTAGCCAAGAACGCGTCAGGACAACCCGTGGTGCGCGTCACCACTGCCAATCGACTTGGCGAGCCCATTCTCAACTTCCTCCTCGAAGTGCAGTGGGGCCGTGGCCGAATGCTGCGCGAGTACACCGTGCTGTTGGATCCGCCGAATGTGGCCCCCGCACGCATAGCGCCTGCAGTGACCGCGCCAATCGCGGAAACTGCGCCGGCAGCTGAGCGGCCGATGGAGGCACCCGCACCGGCACCGGTTCCGACACCCGCTGCAGTGCCGCCACCGCCCATGCCCGCGCCCGCCGCTGCGTCTACCCCAGCGCCGACTCCGGCACCCGCGTCGACTCCAGCACCTGCGCAGTCAGCGGCCCCCGCGCCCACTTCTGTGGCAACCGCACCGGCACCAACGCCGCCAGCGCCTGCTCCTTCATCGTCGATCAGCGGCGATCGCTACGGACCCGTGGCATCGGGCGACACCTTGTGGGCGATTGCGCAACAATTGCGCCCAGACAGCAGCGTCAGCATGAATCAGACCATGTTGGCTTTGTTGCGGGCCAACCCGGACGCATTCATCGGCAATAACATCAATCGCCTGAAGCGCGGTGCGGTGCTGCGTATTCCGACTCGTGATGAGCTGGCGGTCCTTAATGCGGCTGCTGCGGCTGCTGAAGTGAGCGAGCAGGCGCGCGCATGGCGTGATGCGCCAGCAGCGGGCGAGCCTGCCAGCGTGAGCATGCCGGCGGAGCCGGTGGCGCAAGTTGAACAGGCGGATAGCAAACCGACACCCAAGCCTGAGCCCGCCGCTACGCCTTCTCGCTTGGAATTGTTGCCCCCAGGTGGCGAAAAGCCCGCCAGTGGCGCGCAATCGGGTTCGACCGATGCGGGTGCCGGCACCGAGCTGCGCGCTGACTTGAGCCGCGCGCGAGAGCAAGTGGCCACGCTCGAGCAGGAAAATCGCGATCTGCGTTCTCGGGTCACTGACCTTGAGCGCATGGATAGCGATACCAAGCGCCTGTTCGAGTTGAAGGACTCGCAGCTCGCCGAAGCACAGCGACGACTTGCCGAATTGGAAGCCGAACGCACACGACTTGATGACTTGGCCGCGGCGAGTGGAGCCTCCACTGACCTTGATCCAGCTGGTGCTGATCCAGTAGGCGCTGATCCAATAGGCGCTGATCCAGCTGACGCGACGGCGGAAGATGCCGCATCGACAACCGCCGATGGTGTGGCGGTGGACGGCAGTACATCTGCCGATGGCGATACGTCGGCCGATGCTGCGATCAACGATATGGCTCCGGCTGGCGTCGTGCCCACGCCAGCACCGGAGGTAGCGGTTGCACCTGTGACCGAAGCCGAACCAGCCGCCGTACAAACCTTGGACGAAACAGCGCCGCCACCGATCAAGCCGTGGTATCTGCAGACCTGGGCCATGCTCGCCGGATTAGGCTTGCTGGTGTTGGGTTTGGTGGCTTTCTTGCTCGGCCGGCGGCGTGGACCAAAGCCCGAAGCGGCTGCTCGTGAGTCCATCGCTGATCACTATGAAGCAGCAACCGTGGCTGCTGCAGCGCGCCAGCAAGAGCATGAGGCTGACTCGGGTGCGGCGGAGTATTCGGAGTTGGATCGCTTGCTCGACAGCGTGGCCGAGCAGCCGAACGATCTTGGTCGTCATCTTGCGCTGGTCGGGCACTATTACCGACAAAGCGATGCGTCCGGGTTCGAAGGAGCCGCTGAGGCAATGTACGCGCAACTGTATGACGCGGACCATCCGTCATGGCGGCAAGTGGTGGCGATGGGGCGTGATTTGCTGCCCGACCACCCATTGTTCTTTGAAGTGCCAGCAGCCGCGCCGCCGGTCCCCAGCAAGCCAGCGGAAACGGCTTTTGTACCCCTGCCCGCACCTGCGGCCAAGTTCGATTCCGGGGACGACTGGGGAAGCAAGCCGACGCCGAGAGTTTCGCAGCCGGCGGCTGACACCACGCAAAACTTCAGTGTTGACGAGATTGATCGGCTGCGCGTGGCTGCCGCTGGCGTTTCCGCAGCCGCTGACCCGTTTGATACGCAGAAGGTTACTGTGGCAGAAGTCAAAGCTCCGGAAACGGACTTTGGCGGCGAGGCCGACATCGACGAAGAGGCAGCGACCAAGCTTGAGCTGGCGCGAGCCTACCTCGACATGGGCGACGTCGAAGGCGCGCGAGGCATGCTTGAGGAAGTGGTGAACGAAGGCAATCCTGGCTTGCGTTCGGAGGCGCGTCGCTTGCTTGACGAGATCCGCTAGTCCGAGGTCAGTTGAGCCAGATTCGGTTTGACGGAATTCGGCTAGACTTGGGCATTGTTTGCAAGGGCCGGAAGCATGCTTCTGGCCCTTTTCATTTGCGTCTCAATTTGCGTTCAAGCTCAGCAATAAACCATGCGTCATGCCCTGGCTTTGGAATACGACGGCACCGATTTTCTTGGCTGGCAAAGGCTGAGCCACGGTGCCACTGTGCAGGCGGCGCTTGAGGATGCGCTGAGCTTTGTCGCCAATCAGCGTGTTGAGGTCATCTGTGCCGGCCGCACCGATGCCGGCGTGCACGCGCAAAGGCAGTTGGTGCATTTTGACTGCGACGCACAGCGCAGCCCGTATGGATGGATGATGGGGTGTAACAGCCGACTGCCCGACAGCGTGGCGGTGCTTTGGGTGATGCCAGTGAGCGTCGACTTTCATGCGCGTTACGGCGCACGTGCGCGGCGCTATCGCTATCAGATGCTCAATCGCGCGATCAGGCCGGGGTTGCACAGTCGCACGTTGGCTTGGGAACGCCGCCCTTTGGACGCTGATCGCATGCACGCCGCCGCGCAGCATCTGCTCGGCGAGCACGATTTCAGCGCGTTCCGTACCTCTCAATGCCAAGCCAAGCATCCCCTCCGCAACCTGCATTCGATAACTGTTGAACGGGCCGGCGATATTGTTTCTGTCGACGTTCAGGCGAATGCGTTCTTGCATCATATGGTGCGCAATATTGTTGGCAGCCTGTTGCTCGTCGGCTGCGGTGATCGCGAAGCAGATTGGATCGCCGAATTGTTGATCGGTCGTGATCGCACGCGCGCAGGACCCACTGCACAGGCCGCCGGTCTGACCTTCGTGGGCCCGCTGTATCCCTCCATTTGGCAGCTTCCGGCCGATTTCACCCTGACGGATGTGGACGCACACGGCACATGATTCGACGTACCCGCA
>JBBQQV010000249.1:0-5107 GCA_038215505.1 Lysobacterales bacterium | reverse complement strand
GCGTGTCGCCCTATCCGCAAGCGGTGACGGCGCAGATGGTCGCCAATTTCCTCAGTGGCGGCGCTGCGATCTCGGTGCTTGCGCGCGAGTTTGGGGCCAGCCTCGCGGTGGTCAATGCGGGCGTTGCCGGTGCACTGCCCGTGCATCCAAACCTGATCGACCAAACGGTGGCTCGCGGCACCGCCAATCTGCGTCTTGGGCCAGCGATGTCTGCCGATGAAGCCGAACGCTGCTTGATCTTGGGCGCGAAAGCCGTGGCGGGTTTTGCGGATGCTGACGTTTTCGTGTTCGGCGAGATGGGCATTGGCAACAGCACTTCAGCGGCAGCCTTGATGCACGCACTGACCGGCATCAATGCGGTGGATTGCGTGGGTCGCGGCACCGGCATCGACGATGCTGGGCTCGCGCGCAAGGCCAGCGTGGTCGCAGATGCGCTCAAACAGTATTCGGCGACTACCGATGCATTGGCTTTGTTGGCGAGGTTGGGTGGATTTGAAATTGGCCAGATGACCGGCGCGATGCTGGCCGCTGCGGTGCGACGAAGAGTGTTCATCGTCGATGGATTCATCGCCACCGCCGCCGCTGCGTTGGCTGCCCGGCTGCAACCGGCGCTGCTTGACTATGCCGTGTTTGCGCACGTTTCAGCCGAGTCTCCGCATCGGGCCTGGCTGGATGCGCTAGGCGTAAACGCCTTGCTTGATTTGGGTTTGCGCCTGGGTGAAGGCAGTGGTGCCATTCTCGCCCTGCCCTTGCTGCGTGCGGCCTGTGCGTTGCTCGCGCAAATGGCCACTTTCGACAGTGCTGGTGTGAGCGACCGCGGGTGAAAGCTGTGCGTCACCAGCTGCGTCTTATTGCAGTGGCGGTGCAGTATTTCACCCGCTTGCCGGTGCCGGAATTCACCGAGTTCGATCCGCGCTGGCTCAGCCAATCGGCTCGCTATTTTCCACTGGTCGGGCTATTGGTGGGTGCGATCTGCGCGGCTGCCTTGTGGCTGCTTGGCCAATGCCTGCCAATGCCTGTGGCGAGCGGTTTGACCCTAGCGATTGGCATCATGGTGACCGGGGCGTTTCACGAAGATGGCCTCGCCGATACCTTGGATGCCTTGGGCGGCAGCGTACCACCGGAGCGCGCGCTGGAGATCATGCACGACTCACGCATCGGCAGTTACGGTGCGGCGGCGATGGTGTTCGGGATCGGCATGCGTTGGGTATTGCTGGCCTCGCTGCCGCTCTCGCTTGCTTGCCTCAGCTTGCTGGCCTTGCATCCTGCCGCGCGTGGCGGCGCCGTCGCATTGATGGCGCGGCTGCGCTACGTGCGTTCTGGCGCCAGCAAGGCGAAGCCGGTAACGCAGGATCTGGATAGATTCGACCTATTCGTCGCGATGCTGCTGGCCTTGCTGCCAGCCCTGTTCATCGCCGTCTGCTGGCCTGCGCTCGCACCTGCGATGACCGCCGGACTGATTGGCGTTGGCCTGGCTCACCTGTTTTGCGGGCGCTGGTTTCGGCAACGCATCGGCGGCTATACCGGTGACACCTTGGGCTGCGCCGAACAACTCGGCGAGATCGCCTTTCTGCTTGGCGTGCTGCTCGCGCTGCCACTGCTGTGAGCGCACCCTGGCAGGCTGTCGGGCTCAAGTCGGCCGGGCTTGTGAACCACATCTGGGCCGTGCGCCACGCTCGCATCGAGGTCGCCCACGGGCTTTGTTACGGCCACACCGATTGGCAAGTGGATGCCAATGCCACGCAGCATCAAGCAGCCCAGCTCGCGCAGCAACTGCCAGCGTTGCCGATTGTCAGCAGCCCCTTGTTGCGTTGCCGACAACTAGCGCAAGCACTGGCAGATTTGACACAGCAACCGCTGCGGATTGAGCAGCGTCTGATCGAGATGAACTTCGGCGATTGGGAAGGGCTGCCGTGGGCGCAGATTGCACGCCGCGATCTGGATACGTGGGCGGCCAATCCGGTGGAATTTGCGGCGCCGAACGGCGAGTCATTCGCCGATCTGATATCGCGAGTCAAAGCAGTGCAGCGCGAACAAAAAACAAGCGCGATCTGGATAACCCACGCCGGCGTGATTCGGGCGCTCACCCATGTATGTCACACGTTGCCGCTGACAGCCGCCGCAAGCGTTGAAGTGCCGTACTTGCTTGCGCACCCGTTTTCTCGTCCAGGCCCTGCGGACTAAGTTGCGGTCTTATGTTGCATTGCAGCACTCGATTGCAATGAATCGATTGATTGACCTTGCCTATGTTGCTACCGTCGGTGGATTCGGCCGCTCTCCTCGCGACAAGGCAGGCGCAATGGATCTTCTCAGCGGGACATCGCGTTGAGTCCGCGCGATTTTTGTGCGCTGCCGGTCTGTGGCCGTCGGCTCGTCGCCGAGGGGATCCAACCTCTATGCGAGTGCGGCCCGGATTCCGCTGCGCTGCTTGCGGGTGCTCGGCGCGCCTCCGCTGCCAATCACTGCGTATGAACCTGCGCGACCTCACCTACCTCGTCGCTTTGGCCAACCACAGGCATTTCGGTCGCGCCGCCGCGGCCAGTTTTGTCAGTCAGCCGACGCTGTCCACGCAGATCAAGAAGCTCGAAGACGAGTTGGGTGTCACCTTGATCGAGCGCGCGCCACGGCGAGTGATGTTGACGGCGGTAGGCAATGAGATTGCTGATCGTGCACGGCGTATCGTTGCCGAGGTTGAGCAGCTCAAAGAGACCGCACGGCGCACGCTGGACCCGGAAGCTGGCAGCGTGCGACTGGGGCTTTTTCCGACGCTTGCTCCTTACCTGCTACCGCACGTGGTGCCGCCGATTCGCAAGCGCTTCCCTGACCTCGAATTGCTGCTGGTGGAGGAAAAGACCGATGTGCTGCTGAAGTTGTTGCGCGAAGGCCGGCTGGACGCGGCAATCTTGGCGCTACCCCTGCACGACAACCAACTGCATGTCGAGCCGCTGTTCGAGGAGCCCTTCCTGCTGGCGGTGCCGCATTCGCATCCGTTGGCACGCCGCAAGCAACTGAAGCTCGACGAGATCGCCTCTGAAAGTCTGCTGCTGTTGGAAGATGGCCACTGCATGCGCGATCAAGCGCTCGATGTCTGTCACTTGTCCGGTGCGGTGGAGAAGTCTGGCTTTCGTGCGACCAGCCTAGAAACCCTGCGGCAAATGGTCGCCGCAAATGTCGGCATGACGCTATTGCCGGCGCTGTCCGTACAGTCGCCGGTGCCGATCCAAGACGCAATACACCTCATCCAGTTTGCTGGGCGGGCACCGAGCCGGCGCATCGCCATGGTCTGGCGTCGCAGTTCGGCCATGGGCGGTTTTCTCACCCAGTTGGCAGCGCTGATCGGCGAGGTTGCACGGCCACTATTGCCACCCAGTAACGTCGGCCAGTCATCCAATCCACCGCGCAAGCGGCGTGCCACCGCAGGCTGATTAGCCATGCGCGCACTGATCGCTTCCCGGTGCGGCGCGCAGTGGCTGATGCTGTGTTTGTTGTGGGCGAGTGCGGGCGTGTCAGCAGCGCCCATCATCGTCGACCCGTCCAACGAAAACTTGCTGCTTGGCAATCAGATCAAGGTGCTTGCAGATCGTGAAGGCACCTTCGAATCAGAGGACGTGCTGGCCGGCCGCCACGACAATGCACGCGTCACCAGCACGCGCTCGCCGCCCAATCTGGGCTATCCAAAACACCCCTACTGGGCCGTGCTGGAACTGCGCAACGACAGCACTGCCAGCATCGAGCGTTTGCTGGTGCTGTGGCGCGGTAGCACGCACCGTCAACAAGCGCTGATAACCACTCGGATTGACGATCAAGCGGCGTCTCCTGCGCAACACAGCACCGCGCAAGATGTGCTCGCGAGGCATTCGATCATCCGCCTCACGTTGCCGGCAAGGTCCACCACGCGCATTGCCGTGCGCATCGAAACCTACACGGCTCTGTCGCTTGACTATCGCCTGCTCACTGACATTCAGCTTGCCAGCATCGACCGCGTCGATTACTGGTTCTTCGGGCTATTGGCCGGCATTGTCAGCGCCATTGGCATCTATGTATTGGCTTTGTTTTATGCCATCCGCGAACGCCTGTATTTGCTATTCGGCATGTTCGCCGTCGGCAACATCATTTACCAAGTGCATACCGAGGGTTATGCCTACTTGGTCTGGCCCGAACACTTACGGCCATGGGGCAATGCCGCAGGCACTTTAGGCGGGGCCTTGTTCTCGCTGATGATCGTGCAGTTCATTCGCGATTACATGGATTTGCCGAAGTTGATCCCGCGCATGGACCGCTGGCTGATGCAGCCGGTATTGCTGATTATGTTGAGTGTGTTTGTGCTGTATCCGTTGGCGCCTTGGCTGGGCAATACGGTGGCCGCAGTCGGCGTCATCTCCGGCACCGTGGCAGCGTCGATTGCGGCCTTACGGGGGTCGATGATAAGCCGCCCGGTGTGGTCGTTCTTGGGCGCGGTGTTGGTGTTCTTCGTGATGGGGGTCGCCCATTTGCTTAAGCGAATGGGCGTGCTGCCCGATCTGCAATCGCTGGCGCTGCTGCTGCAGATTGGCTCCGCCGGCACCACCATGGCATTTGCGATCGCGGTGATGGTGCGGGTCCGGCGGATGGTGGAATTGCAGCGCGCTGCGCAGCTCGATTATGCAGATCAGCTGGAGCACAAAGTTAACCAGCGCACCTCACAATTGTTGGAAGCCAAAGAATCGGCCGAGCGCGCCTTGGCCGAACTGAAAGCCACCCAGCGGCAGTTGTTGGAGGCCGACAAAATGGCATCGTTGGGCCAGCTGGTCGCCGGCGTGTCGCATGAAGTCAACACACCGCTCGGCGTGGCGGTGACCGCCAGCTCGCACCTCGCCGAACGCAGTCGCATCTTGCAGAACCAATTGGCCAAAGATGCGCTGAGTCGCAGCGATCTCGAAGCCTACCTCGCCGAAACCCGCGATGCCGGTGCGATGATCGAGCGCAATCTGGAACGCGCCGCGCACCTCATCCGCAGCTTCAAACAAGTGTCCGTCGACCGCACCTCGGATGGCCGTCGCCGGTTTGAGTTGGCGACCCAGATCAGCGAATTGATCGACAGCTTACGAGTGAGTTGGAAGCGCCGGCC
>JBBQQV010000248.1:0-5116 GCA_038215505.1 Lysobacterales bacterium | reverse complement strand
AGAATTTCGCCCATCTCGGCGACGGTCTCCTCGCGCGAGCGGTGCAAACGGTCGCCGTAAGTGCTTTCCAGCAACAGCAAGTCGGCCTCGTTGCGAACCGTCGGGTCGCACAGGAACGGCGTATTCTTCGGGCCGATATCGCCGGAGAACACCAGACTGCGGCGGCGCCCGCCAAGCTCTGCGGTCAGCCTGACGCTGGCGGCACCGATGATGTGGCCGGCGTCCTCGAAGTCGACGTTAATTCCAGGCAGGATCTCCTGCGCCACGCCGTAGTCGATTGGCCGCATCCGTTGCAGCGTGTCAGCGACGTCGTTCAAGGAGTAGAGCGGCGCAACCGGCGCTTCGCCGCGACGCAGGCGCACGCGCGTCTCGCGCTCGGCGTCGGCGGCGGCCAGCGATGCCGAATCTTCGAGCATGATGCGCGCCAGATGGATGGTCGCCGGGGTGGCGTAGATCGGTCCGCCATAGCCGCGCTTGAGCAGCAGCGGCAGCCGGCCGATGTGGTCGATGTGAGCGTGGCTGACCACCACCGCATCGAGCCGCCGTGCATCAAAGCCGAACGCGGCCGAATTGCGCGCCGCCTCGCCGCGACCGCCTTGGATCATTCCGCAATCAAGCAGGACCTGGCGCTTGCCACATTCGACCAGATGCCGCGAACCGGTGACCTCGCCGACGGCGCCATGGAACTGGACCTGCATCACCGGGCTGTCGGCCATTGCCTGCACTCCTGAGTTGTGGTCTCCCTGATTATCGGCCTGTCGTAGCGGATTGGGGGCGGTTGTCGCCTGGCCGCTGGACCGCAGTCTTCCAATGCGAGCTAGCGGTTGCACGACTGCGGTCGCCGTGAGCCGTAAAGGATGTGCATTCGCGACCGATGCGTGGTGCCGCCGGGCCGCTCATGTGTGGTCGCTTAGGGCTAGTGCTCGCTGCATGCTTCGACTGTTCCAAATTCATGGAAAGGTCGCAAGCGCTGCCTGCGCTGTCCGCGCTCAGACGCGCCACCCGGCTGTCGATCTTTCGCATGCTGGTCGAGGCGAGCCCGCAGTGACGCGTGGCTGGCGAAATCCCTACTCGCTGTCGGTGCCAGCCGCGACCTTATCGTTTCACCTGAAGTAACTAGCCCACGCCGGCTTGGTTCACGGTGAGCCGCGCGGTCGCTTAATCTGCTATCGCGCCAACTTCGAAACCATGAACGCCCTCATCGAATTTCTCACCCGCAACTGTTGCGCCGGAAGCGGCGGCGACTGTGCGACCGATTCCAGACGGCCATGTTGACTGCTTAGCCCTGTTGATTGTTGGAGCCCGCCATTTTTCAGACCCCGAGCCTGACACCCATGACCCATCGCGTCCTGTTCGTGTGTACCGGCAACTCCGCACGTAGCGTGTTGTCCGAAGCCACTCTCAACGCATGGGGTACGGGCCGCTTTCAGGCCTTCAGCGCCGGCAGCCAGCCAACCGGCCGCATCAATCCGTTCGCGATCGCACAGCTGCAAGCCAGCGGCATTGCGGTGGATGGGCTGCGCAGCAAGTCCTGGGACGAGTTCTCTGGCGACAACTCAGCGTCGCTGGATCTGGTCGTGACCGTGTGCGACAGCGCCGCGACGGAAACTTGCCCCGTGTTTTTTGGCGACTTCCAGCGCGCCCACTGGGGCTTGCCGGACCCGGCAGGCATCGATGGCAGCGATACCGACAAGGCCGCGGCATTCGCCCGTGCGCACGCCACCATCAAAGTGCGCCTGCGCGCGCTGCTCGACCTGCCCGCCTCAGTTTGGTCGCAACCCGAGGCCTTAGGCCGCGCGCTCGCCTGCATCGGCGCGCCCGACGTTGAGCCCCGCCGATGATTGGCGTTCTGATCGATGCGCCTGTGATTGGCCCAGCGCCTGTGATTGGCCCAGCGCCTGTGATTGTCCAACCCGGAGGCAGCCGTTAACGACAACGGCACCAAAGGGTGCCGTTGTCGAAGGTCGGGATCACGTGTCTGCTCAAGTCAGTGACTTGGCGTGCTCCCAAACGACCGCTGCATCACTCAGCTTCTTGACGTTGGGGCGCTGCGATCCCATGCCGCGCGAGTCGCCGCACGCGCCTGTGCCCATTCGAGCTTGGACGCGCCACGATCACGCAGGTAACGCGCTTGCAAGTCGGCCTCGGCTTCGTCAAACGAACGGACATCGTTCTCGGAACGTGCCATGTAACCCGTGCGGTAGGCAGGCGCGTAGTCATCATAGGCACGACCGTTCTCGTAGTACGGCTCGTTGACGTAACGACCGCGCCAATAGGTGTCTTCTTCGGTGGGATTGACCGATTCGCCAATCGCCTTGCCGGCCAGGCCTCCGGCCAATACACCAACCACGGCACCAACCACGGTACCGATAGGCCCGGCAACAGCGGTACCGGCAAGGGCACCGGCAACCGCACCGGAGGAGCCGCCGAGCGCCGTACCGACGGGGTGTGAACCCGGCGCGCCGCTGAGCGGATCGCGATTGGCGCGATCAGCTTCTTCTTTCTTCGCGAGATTCTCGTTTTCTGACTGGATGGTGATGTGGTTCATTGGATGATCCTTCACGTTGAGCCTGCGGTCGGCCTCGCCTGGACTGAGGCGAATGGCCACATGCAACGACTTGTGGTTGGCAAATCCGCACAGACGCTAGCCAGGAGAGGGGAGCGCAGGCGGTGCTACTGGAAACGGTGCATCGGCCGGATTACAGCGGCCGACTACGCCCCGGACTTAGCCCGGATGAATATCTGGGTGCGTGGCCACAGCCTGCGCTCGGTGCATCGGGGCTTCAGTGCGGGGCCGCACACTCACCGTGTTGCCCCACGTGCTCAGGATTCAGACTTGCATTCAGGCGCCGCGCCCAGGTGCCGTCCGCAGCTGCCTCAAGCAACCCAACTTCGGTCAACTCGTCCGGCCAGGTCGCAAGCTGCGCAAACGCCGGCGACGGGCCATTGATCGGCCAAGCTGACGGCCGCTAGCCATAGTGGCGAAGCCTGCAGCGACCAACAGCAGCCACAGCAGCCCGCCGCCGAGCAGAGCGAACAGCAGCCCTTGCGGGTCCAGCGGAAACTGCGGCTGAAACAGCGCCCACGTCGCCTCGACATCGTTCCAGCGCAAGTGTTGCAGCCAGCCCCACACTTGCTCGGGCAGGCTGCCCTGCATGGCCGCCAGTGCCGCCTCCAGCTCCGCTTGCTGATCCAGCATGAACTGCAAGGCATCGCCAGCGGCAACAAACGTGGCGTCGCCGCTGTCACGGTGATGCTGGATCAGAGCGCGCATATCGCCGCCATGCAAGCGATCCGCAATCTGTTGCCACGCGCTCAGATCCTCGTTGACCTGATCCAGCCGGCCGCCAAGCCGCTGTCGATACTGCTGCACAAAGGCCGGCAGTACGCCGGCACCTGCCACCGCCAGCAGCAGCAACAGCCGATCCAGCAATCCGCTCAGCAGTTTCATCGGGACTCCATGCCGCGCAGTGTGGCCCGCGCGAGGAATGCTGCCAAGCGCGTCAGTTGGCGGATGCTCCCTCGATACCTCTGGGCAGCAACAGCTCAGGGCAGCGATACCGCAGGACAGCGACACCACAGGGCAGCGATACCGCAAGTCGGCGACGCATCAGGACAGGCTTCGATACCTGTCCAAGAACAGCGGTCCGCACCGCGTTTTGGTGGGAGCGCCGGAAGCCGCGATTTGGTTGCCCAGTTCGGTCAGCTGATATAGAGCGTCGCGGCTTCCGCCGCTCGCACAGGTACCGCGGATGGCGGCCTGCAAAATTGGCTGATGTCCAAGGACAAAACCCAGTCGGCGACGGCGCTCACGTCTCAGGGCGAACGGGCCTCGGAAGGCTTGAGCGAATCGCATTGGGGTTAGCGGAACGGCGATCGGTTCGCTTCCGCACAGACATCCCCCTCCCCCCTCTGCCAAGACTTGTCCGATCTGTCGGCATTCGCGGGCAGCGCCGCATCTGAGGCACCAGCAACCATGCAACCTGCAGCGCCAGCGGCCGCCGAGCCGATTCGCGAGTCCGCCACTCCAGCGCCGCGTAAAACGCCGACCGGGCTGCAAGGCTTCGATGAAATTACCCGCGGTGGCCTGCCTGCGGGCCGCACCACGCTGCTGCTTGGCGGCCCGGGTTCCGGCAAAACCATCTTCGCTATGCAGTTCCTTGTCCACGGCGCGCTCGAATGTGGCGAGCCAGGGATATTTGTGGCATTTGAGGAATCACCGGCCAGCCTGCTGGTCAACTTCGAACCGTTCGGCTGGGGGCTGGACGCGCTGCAGCCAGACAAGCTTTACCTGATGGACGCCAGGCCGCCGATCGATCTGATCCAGTCGGGCACCTTCGATCTGCGCGGCATGCTGGCGGCGCTCGGCGAACTGATCCGCCGCATGGGCGCCAAACGCATCGTCTTCGACGCGCTGGACATCATGCTCGCCATGCTGCCCGACACGGCATCGAAGCGGCAGGAGATCTACCGCTTGAACGACTGGCTGCTGCGGCTCGCGGTCACCGGGCTGATCACGGCGAAGTCCGGCGGCGATGAGCTGAGTTCGGTGGGTATGCAGCAGTTCGGCTTCATGCAGTTCATGGTCGACTGTGCGGTGATACTCAACCACGTCATCACCGATGGCGTCTCCCAGCGCAACCTGCGCGTGCAGAAGTATCGCGGCTCGGCGTTCGATGAAAACGAATCTCCGTTCATCATCGGCCAGAAGGGCCTCGTCGTTGCCGGCGTACGGCCACTCGGTCGCGATACGGCAGAGGTTACCGACGAGCGGCTTTCCAGCGGCATCGAGCGCCTCGACACCATGCTTGGCGGTGGCTACTTCCGCGGCGCCAGCATCCTGATTACCGGACGGCCAGGCACCGCCAAGTCAACGCTCGGCGGCGCATTCGTTGCGGCCGCGTGCCGACGCGGCGAGCCGTCGATGTTTGTCAGCTTCGATTCCGATCGCCGTGAGATGGTGCGCAATCTCGGTTCAGTGGGTATCGCACTCGGCGAATACGTCGACAGCGGGCTCCTGCGGATCGTCTCGGTGCGCACGGTCAGCGGCAGTGCCGAAACCTACCTAGTGAGAATCCGCCTGCTCGCAGCGGAGTGTGGCGCCCGCACTCTCGTG
>JBBQQV010000247.1:0-5121 GCA_038215505.1 Lysobacterales bacterium | reverse complement strand
GACCCCCGAATCCCGAACCCCGGCTCCATCAATCCGCAGCCACACACCGCTCTCGCGCCCATTCCCTTAGCCACTGCACTTTCCCCGCCATCAGTACTGACAACGGCCGGGTGGCTTTGATGGCGGTGAGAAGGCGGGCGGTGTCGGCGGGTTGGTTGTCGGCGTGAGCGTCGTAGAGAGCGGCGACGATGGATTGCTCGATTTCGGCACCGGAATAACCATCGGTAGCGGCGCTGAGCGCGTTCAGATCGAAGCGATCAACCGCCAAGCTGCGGCGTGTCAGATGAATCCGAAACGCGGCGTCGCGAGCCTCGGTGTTGGGAAGATCAACGAAGAAAATTTCGTCAAAGCGACCCTTGCGCAGAAACTCCGGTGGCAACTGGCTGACGTCATTGGCGGTGGCGACCACGAACACCGGTGCCTTGCGTTCATTCATCCACGTCAACAAAGTGCCCAGCACGCGCTTGCTGACGCCATCGTCGCTACTAGAAGTGGCCAGTCCTTTCTCGATCTCATCACACCACAGCACGCACGGCGACATCGCTTCTGCTGCTTTCAGCGCATCGCGCAGATTGCGTTCGGTTTCACCGTGAAACTTGTTGTACAGCGCACCGAAATCCAGCCGCAGCAGCGGCACCCCGAAACCCCCTGCACAGGCCTTCGCAGCCAAACTTTTTCCGCAGCCCTGCACGCCCAGCAGCAACACACCGCGCGGGGGATCAAGCCCCTTCGGCGCATTGCCGTCGACGAAGATGGCCCGGCGCTGGCTGATCCAGCGCTTGAGTTTTGACAGTCCTGCAACTTGCGCAAAGTCCGCTACGTCAGGCTCGAAACTGAGCACGCCGCCACGCCCAAGCAGTTCGAACTTCGCCCGTTGCGCGGCCAGCACATCGGCTTCGGCGATTTTGCCATCGTCGTGTATCAACTTGCGCACGATATTGCGGGCATCGATCATGGTCAGCCCGCGCAGATGGCGGATCAGCGAGCGCTGTGCGTTGGTGTCAATTTCGGCGCGGCGACCGCTGTGTTCGCGCGAGTAAGCAAAGGCTTCGTCGCGAACCATCTTGCCCAAGGCTGCTTCATCCGGCAGACGAATCTCAAACCGGGTGGCGAGCGGCGCCAGCTCGTCGGGCAATTCGATCTTGGCGCCGATCAGAACAATGCTGTGCCGCTCGCCCGCGGCCGCCAGCACCATCTCGCGCAGGCGACGATTGTTGGCGGCATAGCGCAGGTAGGGGCCAAAATCGAACAGCAGCCAGATGCTGCGATTGCCATCACGCTGCATGGCTTCGAGCAGCACCGAGGAGTCATTGGCTTCCGGCGTGCCCATGTCATCCATGTCCAGCCGTTTCAGGCCGCGCGTGATGCTCCAGGTGTACAGCGGCCTGAACAGCTCGGAAACCACGTGCCGGAACGCGTCAACCAACAGCGCCTCCTCATTCGTTTCAATAACGATCAGCGGCGCGCCGGAGCGCAACAGTACGGCGAGGTCGTGGGCGTCGAACATGCGGCGGAAGGGTTTTAGGAGGAGTGCAGACTAGCACCCTGCCAGCCGCCGTCAGCTGGGTGACGGCGGCGCAGAGCAACCGTGACAACCGCTTGCGAGGTGCGGTGTATCCTCGCGTCACAACAGAAACACTGGCAACGGGAGCGACTCTATGCGGCAGCTTCGAATGATCGGACTTGGCTCGGTATTGAGCTTCGCCTGTGCGGTCGCGATCGCGGCGGCACCCTCTGAACCCGCCAACCTGCCACCGCTCGCTGCCGCCTCGCGCATCACTCTGCCCGCCTTGGATGTCAGCAAGGCCTTGGCCGAAGACATCGACGAGAAGCAATTTGGAATTGCGCGCCGGTTCGGTTTGGTGGCCCCGCTCAATGGCGTGACCCTCGCAAGCGGTGAATGGACGCAACTGGCCGACAGCAGCTGGTTATGGCGACTGCAAGTGGATGCCCCCGGTGCGAAGGCGCTGGATTTCAGTTTCAGCCAATACCACTTGCCGTACGGCGCGACCATGAGCATCCGTGGCCTCATCAGCAAGGCCAGTATCGGACCGTTCAGTGATCGTGATAACCGTGTTTATGGCGAGCTGTACACGCCGCTCCTGGAAGGCAACAGCGCCATCCTTGAACTGCGAGTGTCAGCCGATCGGCGCGACCTTGTGCGCCTGCAGTTGGCCGGTGTCACGCGGGCGTATCGCGGTGCCTTTGGCGACATTGCGAACAGCTCCGGGTCCAAGTCAGGCAGCTGCAACGTCGACAGCATTTGCCCGCAGGGCGACCCTTGGCGACCGCAGATTGCTTCAGTGGCTCACTACACCTTTCAAAGCGATGCGGGCGGGGCATTTGTCTGCACCGGACAGCTGACGGCCGATGCCAGCCGCAGCGACAACCGTTTGATCACGACGGCCAATCACTGCATCAGCAGCGATGCCGAAGCGCGTTCGATGGTGTTGTATTGGGGCTACGAGAATCCCACCTGTCGCACTCCTGGCAGCGCGGCTAGCGGCACCCGGATTCCGCTGAACGGCAATTTCCGCGCAACTCAGAGCGGTGCGCGTTTGCTTGGCAGCCACGGCGAGAGCGATTTCACCCTGGTTCGGCTGGATGTCGATGTGCCGAGTTCGGCGCAGGCAGTCGCCACCGGCTGGGATCGTCGCGAGACCGTTCCAGCGCGCACTTTTTCGGTTCATCACCCGCAAGGTCACGAGAAGCGCATCAGCTTTGACGATGACCCGCCGGTACTGCTCAACGGTCCCGTCAGCGGCATCACCGGCACCCGCTACTGGCAGATTCTGGCGTGGAATCTGGGCACTACCGAAGGCGGCTCGTCGGGCTCGGGACTGTGGAATACCGATGGCCGCTTGATTGGTGCCTTGAGTGGCGGCGAAGCCAGTTGTGCGAACAACGTCAACGACTATTACGGCCGCTTGTCGACCGCGTGGGAAGGTGGGGGCAGTGCAGCTACACGCGTCCGCGATGGCTTGGATCCGTTTTCCACCGGCGTACAGTTCGCCGATGGTGGTAGCGCGTCGTTGGGCGGTGTCACCTTGAGTTCGACCGCCTTTACGAGTTCGCCACAGGCAGGCCAGACCGTTCTGTTCGAAGCCAGTGCCAGTGGCGGCACGCCGCCTTACAACTTTCGCTGGGATCTAGATGGAGATGGTGAGATCGACCGTACCAGTGCGGCGGCTCGTATCGAGGCCACCTTTCCGCGCACTGGAAGTGTGCAGGTCAGCGTGCAGGTCAGTGACAGCACTGGCTTGAGTGGCATGGACAGCCGTAGTCTGAGCGTGCTCGGTCCGCGTTTGCAGGCGGAAGCCGTCGGTGCCGCCACTCAAGTCTGTGGCAATAACAATGCGCTGGTGGATCCGGGTGAGCGCTGGCAGCAGGTGGTGCGTCTTACCAACGCGGGCGATGGCGCGCAGGCGGCTGGTCATTCTTTGTTTGCTGCCGCCAGTGGCAGTTTGCCGATTGGCCCCAGCAGCAGCGGCTACACCGCCACCACGTCAGCGACGGGTGGTTGCGGCTTCAGTTGGATTGATCTGGTCAACGGCACCAGCGCGACTCCGGCGCTACCCACGACAGTGGGTAACGGCAATGGGTTCGGTCCGCTGGACGATGCACGCACCGCAGTCATCACTCTCGGCGGCACGGGTTTCAACGCCTTTGGGGTGGTGAGAGCGCAGGCGGTGATGTCGACCAATGGCTACCTGTCGTTTGATCCGCAGGAAAGTGGCGGCGATTTCTCGCCCACCTGCACCGCCGATTTTAATGCCGGCGCACTCGGACCGCAGTTGCGCCCCTATCAGGACGACCTGCTGGTGCTGGGCACGGGAACTGCGCCTGCGGCCGGCGCCGGCTTGCGCTATCGCTACTTCGAGTCCTGCCCACGCAGTCCCGAAGTAGGCGCGGCCCAAGGCTGTCATGTGTTCAGCTGGACTCGCATGCAGCGTTACAACGGCAACCAGCCCAGCGGTGATTTCGACTTCCAGGCGATTGCTTACGCCAACAGCGGGCAGATTGCGTATCAGTACCGCACCGCGTCGACCGACTCCGGTGCCGCTGCAACAATCGGCATCGCCAGCACCAGTGGCAGCGAAGTGCTGAATATTTCCTGTCAGACCGGCAGTCCCGCGCCCGCCAACAGCGCGGCCTGTGTGTTTGCGCCCGGTGGACAACCGAACAACCAATCACTGGTGCGTTTGCCGATTGCCGTGCAAGCGGTCCCGGCCATCGCCATCGGCCAATCGACGACGCTCACGGTGCCGTTCAGCGTCGACGCCAACACCGCATGTGGAGCGAGTTTGGCCTTCGATTTTGTCGCTGCGGTAAACAGCAACAGTCATTCGGTGGAAAGCCGACGCGTGTACGACGGCACCCTCGCCAGCAGCTGTCAGTCGTTCGCCGGCTGCAGCGTGCAGGGCACACCGCCCAGCGTGCGACCGGGCCTGTATTTCAACCCACAGCGTTCCGGCAATGGGGTGCTCAACTTCGTTTATCCTCAAGCCAACGGACGAGCGATTTTCGGTGGTGCCTGGTATACCGCGCTGCGCAATCGCACGCCGGTCTGGTATGCCTTGCAAGGCGAGATTGCCGACGGCGCGGGCCGAGTACCGATTGTCCGCTTCAGCAACAGCGCGGCACCCAACGGATTTGCGCCGGTGCCGGCGGCGGCGGGTAACGCATGGGTCGGACAGATCGACGCTACCAGCATGCTGCTGGCATGGCGGTTGTCGAATGGCGACAGCGGTGCCGAGCGGATGGAAGCGACGCCACTGCCTTTCGGCTCGCCCAACCACACGCAAACCTGGTTTAACCAGACGCAGTCGGGTTGGGGTTTGGCAATTGAGAGTCTCAATGCGGGTGGGGCCTTCGAGTTCATCGGCGCGTTCATTTACGACGCTACCGGCGCGGCGCGCTGGGCGGTGGGCGACATCGCCAGTTTCACGGGTGGCAATGTGCCTTTGATTGGCCATCGACCGCATTGCCCGGCGTGTCCGTGGATCCTTGATTGGACCAGCGACGGCCGTTCGGCCGGCAGCCTGCAGATTGGTTACGGATCGCGCAGCACCGGCACACTGTCGACCAACATCACCCTCCCGGCGCCTTATGCGGGCGCTT
>JBBQQV010000246.1:0-5138 GCA_038215505.1 Lysobacterales bacterium | reverse complement strand
GTTTGCGGGCACTGCGAACGCGAGTTCGATGCCTTGGATCGGCTGCGTGAGACCGACGACTACGCCCATCGGCCATTCGTAGCCAGTGGCCTTGCTCCGCGCCTCGACGTTGAGCCAGCACCCGAACAGGGGGATTTGTTTCGGCTGACGCCCATGCTGGCGCCACGTCTGCCCGGCTTTGTCGAAGCCCAGGCGCGGCCAGCGCGTGCTTGGCTGGGGTGGGCTGCGAGTGCTTTTTTGCTGGCCGGCTTGCTGTTTGTTCAAATCGTGGTTGCCGAGCGGTCCGAGCTTGCTGCCGACGCGCGTTGGCGGCCGTGGCTTGAAGCGGCCTGCGTGCATGTGCGCTGCGACCTGCCGCCTTGGCGCGAGCCGCAACGTCTGCAATTGTTGGCTCGCGAAATTGGGCCGCATCCTTCCGCACCAGATGCCCTGTTGGTCACCGCCACCATTCGCAACCCCGGTCCTTGGCGACAGGCGTGGCCGCAACTGGAATTGGCCTTGTCCGACTTGGACGGACGCGCCTTGGCCTTGCGTCGGTTCACCCCGATGGAGTATCTGGGCGGCGAGCCTGCTGTGGATTCCCTAGCGCCAGAAGAAGCAGTCCTGCTGCGGCTTGAGCTGGAAGATCCCGGCAAGTCAGCGGTTGCATTCGCGTTTGAGTTTCGCTGAGCTGGGCATTCGCACAGCGGAACACGCTCCGCTTCGATGTGACCCGGCAGAGCGGAGCCTGCTCCACCGCAGGTTAGCCGCGCAGCGGAGCAAGCTCCGCGCTACAAGCGGAAGCGGAGCAAGCTCCGCGCTACAAAAAGCCGAAGTGCGCCCCGCCGCACACCTCCGTCCTTTTGTCCCTGTGCAAATCACTCGCATCCAGCAGATGGCAGGCATACACTGACCGACCGGGCAACACCAGACCCGGCCCGTCGCCGCCTGCTTGCCGAGTCCCGCCTTTTGCCCGCCCGCCAGCCCAGCGGCCACGCCGCCACCGACGAAACGCCTGCTCCTCCGTCCGCGCTGCGCGAGCATGTCGCGCGTGCAGTGCGGCGCTATTTGAGCGACCTCGACGGCCACGAAGATGGCCAGTTGCATGCCTTGGTGCTGCGTGAAGTGGAGTCGCCGCTGTTCAGTGAAGTCATGCGCCATTGCGACGGCAACCTGACCCGGGCAGCCGCGACGCTGGGCTTGAATCGCGCCACCTTACGTAAACGCCTGCACGACCTCGGCTTACACACCGACTAGGCTGAAAGCCTTACGGCGCTCGCTATACTTCGCGGCCCCGACGCCGTCGATTTCACTGCCCGCAAACATGACTTCACGCCAACCGATCCGCCGCGCCCTGCTGTCGGTATCCGACAAACGTGGCTTGGTCGAACTCGCCCAGGCGCTGCTGGCAGCCAGGGTTGAACTGATTTCTACCGGCGGCACCGCGCGCAGTTTGCGCGCCGCTGGCATCGCGACCACCGATGTGAGCGCTTTGACTGGATTTCCAGAAATCATGGATGGGCGGGTGAAAACCCTGCACCCACGAGTTCACGGTGGTTTGCTGGCCCGCGAGCCACTCGACAACGATGTGATGAGCGAGCACGGCATCGTCCCCATCGATCTGCTGGTCGTCAACCTGTATCCGTTCGCGGCGACCATTGCGAAGCCCGATTGCAGTTTCGAAGACGCGGTCGAGAACATCGATGTCGGCGGGCCCGCCATGCTGCGAGGTGCTGCCAAGAACCATGAGCGGGTAGCGGTGGTAGTAGACCCGGACGATTACCCGGCCTTGTTGGAAGCGCTCGCCCTGGGCGGCAGCTATGCGGCGCAACGACGCGAGTTGGCCGCCAAGGCGTACGCACATACCAGTTCCTACGACGGCCAGATCGCCATGTGGCTGGGTGCGCGGGTGGCGCAGCCAAACAAGCCGGAAGCGTGGCCGCGCAGCTTGCATCTGGATTTTGCGCGCGTCGGCAGCTTGCGTTATGGCGAGAATCCGCACCAGCGCGGTGCCCTCTATAGTGAGGCCAATGCGGCTGGCGGAAACGTGATGACTGGCAATGTCGCCAGCGCGCGCTTTCTGCAAGGCAAGGAACTGAGTTACAACAACATCGCCGATGCCGATGCCGCACTCGAGTGCGTGCGCAGTTTCGACGCGCCCGCCTGTGTCATCGTCAAACACGCCAACCCCTGCGGCGTGGCCATTGGTGCCAGTCTGTTCGAGGCCTATGACCGCGCCTACGCGACCGATCCGACGTCGGCCTTCGGCGGCATCATTGCCTTCAATCGCGCGCTGGACGCGATCACCGCAAGCGAAATCATCCAGCGCCAGTTTGTTGAGGTGATCCTGGCGCCGCAGGTACATGAAGACGCTCTGGCGGTGATCGCCAAGAAGTCCAATGTCCGCGTGCTGGCGATCGGTGAACTCGGCCCAGCCGGTGTGCTTGGTCCAGCCAAAGGCGCCCTGCACTATCAACGCGTGCGTGGCGGGTTGCTGGTGCAGGACGCCGATACGGATTCACTGGGGAGCGCTGACCTGCGGGTAGTCACCCAGCGTGGGCCGGACGCGCAGGAGACCATCGACCTCCTGTTTGCGTGGAAGGTAGCGATGTTCGTCAAGTCGAATGCCATCGTTTACGCCCGCCAGTCGCGCACCATTGGCATCGGCGCGGGACAGATGAGCCGCGTCGTGAGCGCGCAAATCGCCGGCATCAAGGCGGCCGAAGCCAGCCTGCAAGTGGCCGGTTCAGTGATGGCCAGTGATGCGTTTTTCCCGTTTCGTGATGGCATTGACGCCGCCGCCGCCGCCGGCATTCGCGCGGTGATTCAACCCGGCGGTTCGATGCGCGACAGCGAGGTAATCGCCGCTGCCGATGAGCACGGCATGGCGATGCTGTTCACTGCGCGTCGCCACTTCCGCCACTGATCGCTAGGCCCAGAACGACCATGCGGCAGACAGGTTTGAAGATTCTATTGATCGGCGGCGGTGGTCGCGAGCATGCGCTGGCCTGGAAGCTGGCGCAGTCGCCGCGTGTAGCCGAGGTGCTGGTGGCACCTGGCAACGCTGGCACTGCAGTTGAATCCAAGTGCCGCAATATCAGCCTCGCTGGCAACGCCATCGACGGCTTGCTGGCATTGGCGCAAGCCGAAGCCATTGATTGCACCGTGGTGGGGCCGGAAGGTCCACTGGTACTCGGCATCGTTGACCGCTTTCGAGCGGCAGGCTTGGCGATTTTCGGCCCGACCGCTGCTGCCGCGCAGTTGGAAGGCAGCAAGGCCTTCGCCAAAGATTTTCTGGCGCGTCATCGCATACCCACCTCGCGCTATGCGGTCCACACCGACACCCAGGCAGCACTGGCCTACATTCGTCAGCACGGCGCGCCTATCGTCATCAAGGCGGATGGACTCGCCGCCGGCAAGGGCGTGATTGTTGCGATGAGCCTAGCTGAAGCCGAAGCCGCCGTGCTCGACATGCTGGCTGGCAACGCCTTTGGTGCCGCTGGATCGCGAGTGGTGATCGAAGAATTCCTGCACGGCGAGGAAGCCAGCTTTATCGTCATGGTCGACGGCAAACACGCCTTGCCTATGGCCACCAGCCAGGACCACAAACGCGTGGGCGATGCTGACACCGGGCCGAATACCGGCGGTATGGGCGCCTACTCGCCAGCACCGGTGGTGACTGATGAAGTGCACGCACGCGTGATGCGCGAAGTCATCGAGCCGACCGTGCGCGGCATGGCCGGCGACGGCGTTGAGTTCAGCGGATTTCTATACGCCGGGCTGATGATCGATGCTGACGGCGCGCCAAAGGTGATCGAGTTCAACGTCCGCTTCGGCGACCCGGAAACGCAACCGGTAATGCTGCGGCTGACTTCGGATTTCGTCGACCTGATTGAAGCCGGTATCGAAGGCCGACTCGACCAGGCAGCACCGCAGTGGGACGCACGCCCCAGCCTGGGTGTAGTCATGGCCGCAGCCAACTATCCAGACATGCCGCGTACTGGCGATGTCATCCACGGTCTGGATTCGCCCGCGCCCGCAGACGCCAAAGTGTTCCATGCCGGGACTCGCGTGGACGCGGGACAGGTCGTGACCGCAGGTGGCCGCGTGCTGACCGTGTGCGCGCTGGGCGACAGTGTGCGCGCTGCGCAAACACAGGCCTACGCGGCCCTCGAACCGATTCACTGGCACGGCGAGTTTCACCGTCACGACATCGGCTGGCGCGCGATTGCGCGCGAGCGCGAAGGCGACTGACCTAGCGGTTGGTCTGCTAGGCTCGCGCCGTCCAATCAACATGTACTGACCCATGTCGCAATCGCAGTTCGCCCTGCTCGGCCAGCGCCGCTTTCTGCCGTTCTTTGTCACCCAGGCCTTGGGTGCTTTCAACGACAACGTGTTCAAGCAGAGCTTGATTATCTTGATCACGTTCAAAGCGGTCAGTTTGACTGAAGCCGATCGCCTGGTATGGGCGAACGCTGCCACCGGCCTGTTCATCCTGCCGTTCTTTCTGTTCTCGGCACTGGCTGGGCAATGGGCTGAGAAGTTCGAAAAATCAAACACCATTCGGCTGATCAAGCTGCTGGAAATCGCCATCATGGTGCTGGCTGCGGTGGGCTTCGCCCTCAACTCGCTGCCCTTCCTGCTGTTTGTGCTGTTCCTGATGGGCACCCACAGCGCGCTGTTTGGACCTCTCAAGTACGCCATCCTGCCGCAAGCGCTCAAGCCCGAGGAGTTGGTGGGCGGCAACGCGCTGATTGAGGCCGGCACCTTTTTGACCATCCTGCTCGGCACCATGCTGGGCGGTTGGTTGATCCACAGTTTTGCCAACGGCACCCAGTATGTTTCGGCAACGGTGATCGTGATCGCGGTCGTCGGTTGGCTCGCCAGCCGACATATTCCGAACGCGCCGGCGACCGCACCGGATCTGCGCCTGCGCTGGAATTTGGTCGCCTTGACGGTGAGCACACTGGGCTGCTTGCGCGGCCATCGTGCGGTACTAAATGCGGTGCTTGGCATCAGTTGGTTCTGGTTTTTTGGGGCGATTTTCCTAGCCCAGATGCCCACCTATGCCAAAGTCTATCTGGGCGGTGACGCCAGCGTCGCGCAGTTGGTTTTGATGCTGTTCTCCGTTGGCATCGGCGTCGGCTCACTGCTCTGCG
>JBBQQV010000245.1:0-5150 GCA_038215505.1 Lysobacterales bacterium | reverse complement strand
GCTGTCAAATTTGTGGCTGCTGTCGAACAGCGGCAGGAGGCAAGCCGCGCAGATGTAGGAGCCATCGGCGTAGTTCTTGTCGAGCGGGCTGGAGCCGGGGCGTTCGGTGGCTTCCTCAAACAGCACGCGGTAGCTGGCGTCGGAAACCACGCCCTTCCACTCCGCATGTGCCTTTACAAGTGGCTTGATGGTCTCGGCAAGATCGACGGTCACGACGGACTCCTCGGCGCGTGCGCCAGTCGCGCGCAGCAAAAGTGATGGAAAGGCGGCAGCCGCCAGAAATTGGGTGATGACAGTTCGACGACGCATGGAAAGCTATCTCCTGTGTGTGATGACACGCTAGAGACAGTGGCTGCGCGAGGGCGTGAAGGTTCACCCTACGAATTGTCGGCGTTCAGGTTCAGAAACTGACCCGGCCGCGCAGCATCTGCGCGTACATCACCCAATCGCCGATCAGGCTGTACAGCGGGTGCTTGAAAGTCGCTGGTCGATTCTTCTCAAACACGAAATGACCGGCCCAGGCAAAGCCGTAGCCGGCCAATGGCGTGCCGAGCAACCACCACGGATTGACCGTGATCGCCAAGACAATGCATGCCAACACCAGCGTTGACCCGATGAAATGCAGTCGTCGACAACGGCGGTCGCTGTGTTCTTGCAAATAGTAAGGATAGAACTCGCGAAAGCTGGCAAAGCTGAGGCGGCTCATGGCTCGGCTCCCGCTGACACAGGTTGCGCCGCCCGCTCTTGTCTCTTGGCGCGGATCCAATAGGCGTCTTGCGCGTCCAAGGGCAAGCTCTCCAAGGCGACATTCTCCGCCAACGCCATCGCTTCCATTGCCCGAAAGCGGCGCTCGAATTTGGCATTGGCGCGACGCAGCGCAGAACCCGGATCCACTCTGGCATGACGCGCAAGGTTTACGGCCACAAACAGCAGATCGCCGATTTCGTCTTCCAGCCTGGCGTGTACTTCAGCGTCGCCCGGTGCGCTGGCGGCAGCCTCGAACTCGACCCGCACTTCTTCGATCTCTTCAAACAACTTGCTGATGACAGGCGCGGGACCGGGCCAGTCAAAACCGACCGCTGCCGCACGCTTTTGTAGTTTGATGGCCCGCTGCCACTCCGGCACGCCACGGGCGATGCCAGCCAGTGCGCTGCGATCAGGATCGGTTGCCTGACGTTCCCGCTGTTTGTGACCTTCCCAGGCTCGCGTCTGCGCTTCTGCATCCACCCCACTGACGCCCGCAAACACGTGCGGATGCCGACGCACCATTTTTTCGCAGATCGCCACCACCACATCATCGAACGCAAAGGCACCCTGCTCTTCCGCCATCCGGGCATGAAACACTACTTGCAGAAGCAAGTCGCCGAGTTCGTCCTTCAGTGCTGAAAGATCACCACGGTCAATGGCGTCGGCTACTTCGTAGGCTTCTTCAATTGTGTAAGGGGCGACCGTTTCGAAGGTTTGCGCCACATCCCAGGGACAGCCGCCTGCGGGGTCTCGCAGCCGCGCCATGATGGCGAGCAAGGCATTTGCGTCTCCACTTACCGCGTTCAAAGCCACGTCGACCACGGCAAGCTTGGATCACCCAAGGCCAAAAAATCACTGTTCAGCAGGGACGGCCCTTGATTGCAGCGCAGCGGACGCCCTTGCGTGTCGATCACACAGCCGCCCGCGCCTTCCAGTACACATTGCGCGGCGGCAGTGTCCCATTCACTGGTCGGGCCGAAACGCGGGTAAATGTCGGCGGAGCCTTCCGCAAGCCGACAGAACTTCAGTGACGAGCCCAAGCCCAGACGATCATGCTCACCCAGCTTCCTAAGCAGGGCTAGCGTGCGCGCATCCAGATGCGAGCGACTGGCGGCTACGCGCAAGCGCGCGGGCGCGGGCCGCGCGCTGGCCAGCGGCGTGTCCGTGCCATCAGTTTCGCGTCGATAGGCGCCAATCGAGCCGCCACCCCACCACAACTCACCAGTGACGGGCGCTTGCACTACGCCAAATACCGGCGCGCCCTGCTCGACCAAGGCGACGTTGACGGTGAACTCGCCGTTGCGTTTGACGAACTCACGAGTGCCATCAAGTGGATCGACCAACCAGTAACGCGGCCATGTTTGCCGCACCTGCCAGTCGATCACTGCCGATTCTTCAGACAACACGGGCAAGCCGTCCGCAAGTGCCACCAAGCCCGCATCCAGCACATCATGAGCGGCGCGATCAGCCGCCGTCAGCGGGCTGCGATCATCCTTGTGCTCGACTGCGAAATCGCTCGCGTAGACCGCCATGATCGCCCGCCCGGCCTGGCGGACCAGCGCAATCACTGCTTCCACCGGATAGCGCTGAGTCATGCGCGCCGCCGCAGGTATTCGCGGGCGATGAACATGGCCGCCAGCGAGCGCCCCTCTGAACAGTCCTCCAGCAACATCAGCTCATGCAGGTCATCGAGTTTCCACGGCACCACTTCGAGCTCTTCGGGTTCGTCGCCGGGTAAGCGCTCCGGATACAGGTCTTCAGCCAGCACCAGCCAGGTCTGATGTGCCATGTAAGTGGGTGCAAGACTCATTGCGCGCAGCACGGTCAGCTTGTTGGCACCCACACCGGCCTCTTCCTTCAATTCGCGCTGCGCGGCCTCCAACACGCTTTCGCCGCGGTCAATTCGGCCCTTGACCAAGCCCAATTCGTAGCGATGCATGCCGCAGGCGTACTCACGAATCAACAGCATGGTGTCGGCGTCTTGCATGGGGGCGACGATCACTGCGCCGCTGCCGCGCGCTTTCATGCGCTCGTACTTGCGTTGCTCGCCGTTGGAAAACTCAAGATCCAAGCGCTCAACGAGGAACCGACCGCCGAAGTCGACCTCCTCGATATTGTGAATCGTTGGCAGCTTACTCATGTCGCCATCCATGAAACTTGCCCTGCAGCTCGCCGTGCCAAGCCGGTGACGCCGCCAAAACGCTGCGCGTGGCAAGCCCGAGCGCCGCCCCATCCAAATCGGTGAACACACCGCCAGCCTCGCGCACGATCACCGCCAAGGCGGCAATGTCCAGAATATTGAGATCTGACTCGATCACGGCATCAATGCAACCACGCGCCAACAGGTGGTAATGCAAAAAATCGCCATAGCCGCGAATGCGACCGATACTTTGAATGACCTCAGCAAGCGCCGCCCAGTGCTGGCTCACAGCGAGTGAACGCAGATTGCCGGTGGATAGAGCGCGTTGGGCAGGCAGCGGCAACGGGGCCATGCGCGCGGGACGAACCAAACCCGATGCGTCGCGCAAATAGGCACCGCCGCCCTGTCGCGCCCACATGGTCTCGCCGTATTCGCCGGCCACGCTGACGCCGAGTACCAACTCATTGCAGTACATCAGCGCAATTTGGGTCGAGAACATCGGATAGCCGCGCACGAAGGCCTTGGTTCCGTCGATGGGATCGACCAACCACAGGAAGTCACTTTCACCCGTTTGTCCTTCCTCCTCACCAAAAAAAGCGTGCTCGGGGAAGGCTTGCAACAACACTCGGCGAATGCAGCGTTCTGCCTCGACATCGGCTTGGGTAACGGGCGAGGCATCCGCCTTCAACTCGACGGTGAAGTCACCGGCGTAAAAGCCACGGATGATGTCAGCCGCGAGGTCAGCCGCGGCAAGCGCGGTCGTCAGTGCGTGATCGAGAAAGTCGGCAGCTAGCGGTTTCATCGGCTTGGTCAGAATCTTGGCTTGGTCAGAATCTTGGCTTGGTCGGGACGTTGCTGGTTCAAATCGGCGACTCAGGGCAGCGGCAGCAGGCGGCCACGAATTTGCAGAAGCGAGGAACCATCTGGCTGTACTTCACCGACATAACTCAGTGCGCGAATCACCTGCGGATTGCCGTCGCGAGCACTCAACACGGCATCGGCTTCGTAGCCAGTGAAGGCTGCGCGGAACTGGCCTTCCAACGCCAAGGGCCCGCCTTCGTCCTGCAGGGTGCCGATGATCGCGCCGTCGTCGGCGCTTTGAAATTGCGCACTCAAGGTTCCCAACAATGCTTCGGCCTCGCCCGACACTGCCGCGTCACGCCAATGCGCTTCACCTTTGAGCTTGCGCGGAAAGCCTGCCACCAACTCCGCTTCACTGAGCGCAATGTCGACGCGTCCGCGCAATTGCAGCGAGGGTATATCAATCGCCGGCTGCAGACGCTGCGCGTCCATGCTGAACTGGGTATTGCGTAAAAGCACATTACCGGCAGCGATGCTGGCAAAGGTATTGCCTCGGAACTCGGCACCTTGCAAGCCGAGATCCGCATCTAGGCGACCACCCAACATTGCCAGCGGGTGGATGTTCCAATCCAGCGCGCCCATTGCCCAACCATTGACGGTGGCGGAGCCCGCGCGACCGCGCCAAATGGTGCCGGATACGTCGTCCAATTTCAGCGCACCCAACCGCGTGCCGAGCGCATCGAGGGCAAATTTTGCTGGCATGAAGGCGATCAGACCGGCCGCCAAAGCCAGCAACAACACGCCCAGGACGAACAGAATTTTGAGTAGCTTCATGGGTGGTCAGGTAATGATTGAATAGTGGTTTGAAGGTCCGGGGTGATCAAGGGACGGGTGACTCCAGCGCCAGCCGGACATCCACCAGTCCAACACCCGCGCTGCGTTGCACAGACAGTTCGACCACGCGCACGCCGTGGCTACTGCCGATGGTCTGCAGCCAGGTGGTCAACGCATCAAAGCTGGCCTGTTGGAAATACACCCGCACCTGCCCAGCGCTAACCGGTTCGACGCGCAACAAGGCGCCGCCCAGACCCGCTTCGCGCACACCGGCATCCACCACGGCCAGCAAGGACCGATCATCGCGCATGCCGACTGCAGGTGCCGGCCCGCTGGCTCGCAGGCGCTGCACCGCATCGCGCATCCAGATGACGCTGACATCAGCCGCACTGGCCCGTCGACGCCATTCTTCCGCGTTGCGCTGAAGTGGCAGCCAAATCAATGCGTAACCCAGCAAGAGGCTGGCCAATGCGCCGCCAATGCTCAGGATCCGCCGGTCGCGCGCAGATTGGGCCAGCCACCAGTCCTTCATGTCGAGCTGTCCTTGATCCGCAAGCGGCCTTCATAGCCATTGCTGCCCGGCAACGCAGAGGTCAACTCCACTTGTATCTGCGGCACTGCGGCCAAG
>JBBQQV010000244.1:0-5160 GCA_038215505.1 Lysobacterales bacterium | reverse complement strand
GGCTGGCCTCGGAGTCGATCAGGAACTGGCCGGAGACCACCACCGTTTCGCCGCCGCTCAGACCATCGAGAATCTCGCTGCGATCACCGACGACACGTCCGCTGCGAACCCGTACTGGTCGAAATCCGCCATTGTCGTCCTTGACGATCACGCGGGCCTCGTTGCCAGTGAGAATCAGAGCTTCGCTCGGCACCCACGGACACACGCGTTCATCGTTTGCGCGAAGAACGACATCGGCGAACAGGCCGGCCGCAAGCCGATCATGGGTGTTTGGCACCACGATGCGCACGGTCTGCGTTCGGGTCGCCGGATCGACCTGCGGCAGCACGGCGTCGACCACGCCATCAAACGTCTGCCCAGGAAACCCACTGATATCGATCTGTGCGGTCAGGCCTGTTGACAAGGCTCCCGCGTCCGCTTGAGGCACCCGCGCCTCCAGCCACAGCGTGTCGGTCGAGTTGACCCGAAACAGCAGCTGACCCGCCATCACCGTATCGCCATCGCGCACCGCGAGTTCACTGAGCACGCCATCGGCTGGGGCACGCAATACAATCCGCGGCGCACCCTCCTTAGGCATGCCCTGCAGATCAGCCGCCGACAGACCCAGCAGGCGCAGACGTGACTGTGCGGCGGCCAGCAAGCCACGCGATTCGGCCGCCTCAGCTGAGGCGAGCGCGCGGTATTCGGCTAACGCTCCACTTAGCATCGGTGCCAGAAGCGTGACCAGCGGCTGACCTCGACGCACGCGCGCAAACGGTGTTTGCACGTGCACGCGCTCGACCAAGCCCTCGACGCGGGCTGTCACCCGCTGCTCGCCGCTCAGGTCCCACTGCAGCGTGCCAGGCACACGGACTTCGATGGGCAGCGAATCAAGTTCGACCGTGGCAGTGCGCACGCCAAGGCTTTGCTGAAGACCGGGGTCGATCATCACGGCAGTCGAATCGCCGCCATCGGCGAAACGCGGCACCAGCATCATGTCCATGAACGGGGACTTGCCCGGTTTGTCGAAATGCTGATCGGGCACCATGGGGTCGTACCAGTACAGCGCCGTGGCGTCGTCGGCATCGGCGGCGGCGCTGCCGGCCATGTCGGGCATCGCGCGCTGACCGGCCCAGTAGCCAAGTCCGGCGCTCAGGCCCAGCGCAGTCAGAGCGAAGGCGACGAGCACGACCCGCCTCATGACGACACCTCCGGCGCCGGCGCGCCCGGCAGCAAGGTATCGAGCGCAAGCCAAAGGCGCGCCAAGTCCGCTTCGACCTGCAGTGCACGGCGCCGCAGCTCGATCTCGTCGCGGTGCGCTTCGATCCAGGGACGCAGAGGACCCGCGCTCGCGTAGCTGGCCAAGGCAACCGCACAGCGATCGCGCGCCAGCGGCAGCAGTGTGTTCTGGTAGCGTTGCTGTTCGTCGCGCAGGCTGGACCAGCCAGCCAATTGGAGCTCCAATGCTTCGCGCTGGGCGCGTCGCGCGTCTTCACGCTCGGCTTGAACGGCATCATGCTCGGCATATCGCGCAGCGATGCCACGATCTTGACGGTTGCGGGTAAACAGCGGCAGCCCCACGCTGACCTCGAACATCATCATGTCGGGCCGACCGCTGCGTGCGCCGTAAGCGACTGCGAAGCCGAGGTCAGGCCGTTTCTCGGCCTCAGCCAGTTGCGCAGCCGCCAGCGCCGTGCGTTCCTCGCCCTGCCAGACTTGCAGGAAAGCGTAGCGATCAATCCCTGCCCGGAGTTCGTCGGCGGCCACACGAAGCGTCGTAGTCGCAGGCATTGCGGCCAATTCAAACGTTCCCACCTCGCCCGCCCAGCGTACCAAGCTCGCGTGGGCGACCTCGATTTGCGCCTTCGCGCGCCGCCGTTCGTTGTCGAGTTCTGCGCGGACCATCTGCGCACTGAGCGCGTCGCTCGCCGTGCCCGTGCCATTGGCCAACTGGGCTTTGGCAATGCTCACGGCGCGATCGGATTCAGTCACCCGTTCCTGCAAAAAGCGACGTTCGGCTGTCGCTGACCAGACCGCGATCCATGCCTCACCAGCCCGACGCTCCACTTCAAGCCGGGTGGACTCGGTTTTCAGGTCCTGCGTATCGGCTCGGGCCGCTGCTACTTCGCGCTCGGCCTCGCGCTTGCGCCGCGCCGGCCATGTCTGACTCACGCCGATACGTCGCATCGTCATGAAATCAGCGCCGACATCGAACGCCTGATCGCCGGTGACGATCAGGTTGTCGATGCCGAGCTGCAGGGTCGGATCGGGCAAGGCGCCCGCGCGCGCCACTTCTTCCCGAGCCGCCACGACGCGGGCCGACTGGGCGGTCACCGTCGGTGCCTCGCGGCGTGCAATACGACGCGCCTCGTCCAGACTCAACGGTGCAGATGCTGTGGGCGTCACCGAAGTGGCAATCAGCGCCATGAACACGGCCGACCACACGGGATGACACGAGCTTCGGCGGGCTGCCGAAGTTGCCTTGGACTTCATGGGAATTCTCCTGGCACACGAACACAGTCGCCGCAGACGCGGCGCGCGGTCACTGCAGAGGAGGGTCTAGATCAGCAGGCGGCAGAGCGCATCCAGCTGGGGCCCATCGCGCGGACACGCGAATCGGTCCAGCGCACCGACTACGTGCGCGTGAGGTGTGACGCCGAGCAAGAAGTCGTGGCCGGCAGGCAACCCAAAAAAGCAGGGGAGTTTGACCAGATCCGGCACCGCATCGCCGCCAAGACAGTGCCCATCGCTCCCGGCGCCTTCGCCATCGGGCGAGCCATGACAGTCGGCGACAGCCATGTCACCGGCGGCCGCACTTCCACCACACCAACGTGCCGCCATCGCGGTCTGGCAGCAGACCAGGGCAAGCAGACACAGGATGACGAGAGGGCGACGCTGACGACGCATAGATGATTCGGGCTCCTTGTGGCCGACCAAGGCTAAGACCAAGACTAACGCGTCCCGGCCACCGCTGCGACCACGGTGCTTGTCCTGAGTTCCCCCCGACCCGATGATTTGAAACAAGCCCTAGGCATGGCTCGCATCTGCGCATCCGATTGCCGAATGCGGCTTTGCCTGCGCTGCAACACGCTTTCGCTGGGGCGACACACGGTCGCGCCAGCCTGATTCCAGCCAGCCTGGTTCCAGCCAGCCTGGTTCCTGCTAGCCAAGTTCCAGCTAGCCAGATTCCAGCTAGGCGGGTTCCAGCGACGAACCAGCCGAAATACTCAACGAGTCCGCCGTGGGGATTGGCTGATTCGGTATCCGCGTCAGCCACGCAATCAGCCAAGCCAACACGCACACGGCGGAGGCAGCCAGAAACGCGGCCAAGCCACCTCCTATCTGCCACAAGCCGCCTGCCATCAAGGCGCCGAGCACGCCGCCAATGCCAGAACTGAATCCAAACAGCACTCCCTGCCCGTGTTGCCCCAGCCGGCCCGGAAAGAACTCGGTGACGCGCTGCATGCAGGCGGCATGAAAGGCGCCAAAGCTGAGCGCATGCGCGCACTGAGCAAGCACCATTGCCGCGAGTGAATCAGGCAGCAGCGCCACCACAGCCCAACGCGCAGCGCTGACCGCCAGACACGCGAGCATGATGGTCTGGGTGTTCCAGCGACGCCACAGCGCAGCCATGAACAGGAACACCAGAATCTCCGCCACCACGCCCAATCCCCAGAGCATGCCGATAACCGTGCCGCTGTGTCCGTGCTCGCCCAGTTGCAGGGTGAAGACCACATAGAACGGACCGAATCCAAGCTGCATCAGCAAGGCAACAATGAAGAACGCACGCACATCCGAGCGCCGCAAAATCTCACCAACCGATGCCGTTGGCGCATCGTCCAATGCATGCGCTGATCGACCATTCGCCAAAGCAGCCAGGCAAGTGGCCGCCAACAGGGGCAAGGTGAGCATTGGCAACGCAGCGATTCCGGTGATATCCAGCAAAGGTCCGTAACCCACGGCAATCGCAAGAAATCCCAGTGAGCCCCATAGGCGCACTCGCCCGTAGTTGTCGCGCCGCGCGCCAAGTCGATCCAGCGTGATCGCTTCAAACTGCGGCAGCACGGCGTTGGCGAAACTGCCAAATGCCAGCATGGTCAGCAGTAGCGGCCAGAATCCCCGTGCCACAAGAAAGCCGGCAAAGCAGAGCGTCATCGCGACGCATCCCCATTGCAGCCAGCGCAACGGGTTGGCCGAGCCCGCGCACAACGCGCTCCAAGCGGGAGGTGCAGCGACGCGGCTCACGTACCACATCGCCATCACGGTGCCGATCGCCATGCCTTCCAAGCCCAACTCATGCAGCCAGCGGGCAAAGAATGGCGTGAACGCACCGAGCGCTGCGCAGTACCAGAAATAAAAGCTGGAGATTCTCCAGTACGGGAACGGCGCGAGCATGCGCGAAGTATGCCGATTGCGCTTGCCGATGCGAACTGCGCCGCGTTCGCCACGATCCCCGATATTCGCCATCGAGCAATGGCAAGCGCCGATCGGTTGCAGGGTACCGCCGTCGTAATAGCTATGGCGTTGCAGGCGATGATCTTCTACCGTGACGGCAACAACAGCCCATCTGTATCGCCAAGGAACGTCATGGCCAATCGCCCGCTCAATCTGCTTGACGCATCGTGGCTGCTGGTGGAGTCAAGCGAGACGCCGATGCACGTCGGTGCCTTGATGCCGTTCAGTCTGCCCGACGACGCCGGGCCCGACTTCGTGCGCGACGTCATGACCGCGTTGCGCGCGGCCACGACGGTCGAGGCGCCGTGGAATCGCCGGCTGCATACGCCGATGTTGCGCGGCCTGATTCCGCTCTGGATGGAAGTCGACAACATCGACCTCGAACATCACGTGCGCCACTCGGCCCTGCCCTCACCCGGCGGCGAACGCGAGCTGGGCCAATTGATCGCGCGCCTGCATTCGCAGCCCTTGGATCTGACACGACCGCCTTGGGAAGTCGAGCTGATCGAAGGCTTGGAAGGCGGCCGTTTTGCGCTTTACACCAAGGTCCACCACGCACTGATGGATGGCATCGGCGGGGTCAAGTTGCTGGTACGGGCGATGTCGACCGATCGCAAGACCAGCCGCAAGATCGCCCCGTTTTGGACCATCAAACCCGAAGCACGAGCAAGCCGGAAGCGCGACCAAGGCGCACCCCCGGCAACCGTCGCGCAAATGGCCGCGCAA
>JBBQQV010000243.1:0-5174 GCA_038215505.1 Lysobacterales bacterium | reverse complement strand
GATTTTAGAGACCCAGCGACGCTTGCCGGTGGCCGAAAGCGTATTTTTCGACCTCGCCACGCGCACGTTCCAGATCCGTGTTGCCGAGCCCGTTTTGTGCACCAGCTACGTTGCGCAGGGCGGCGGCTCGGGATTGCGAATTGCGTTGAACAGCTCCAACGAGCCGCTGTTCAATTCCGCGACCGCCACGTCGTTGCCCGGTTTTGCCACAGTCAACTACGCGCTGGGCACATTCAACCTTGTGCCGGCTGCGTTAGGCGGATCGCAGACGCCTGGCGTGCAGTGCAGCATCCCCAACTCGGTGGTCACGCTCACCCCAGGTGGTGGCGGTGGCGGCGGCAACTCGATCTTCAGTTCGGGATTCGAGCCTACAAGTACCGCCAGCACCCCTTCCGACGTGACTGTGAGCATCAGCGGCATTGGCACGGGTACGGCGAGCAGTAACCAGCGCAGCACCGGCGCGCTGCCGGGTGGAGCCTTGCAATACGTCGTCCGCGTGCAGAACACTGGCACGGCGACCGCGGCGAATGTGCAAATGCGTGAATTTGTGACGGGTCCACAAGCGATTGCGCAGACCGGGCAGCCGCAGCCAGCGCAGATGTTGGCGGGTGAGTCAGGCAGCAGCACATGCGTGCGGATTGGTGGCGGTGCGTGTCCGGCGTTCGGATTTCCGATTTCAATGAGTCTTGGCAACATCGCTGCCGGCGCGGGTTTTGAGTTCACGCTCACTCGCGTGGTGTCGGCCAGTGCCACGCCGGGTCGTCTTGGACAGCTCGGTTACGCCGCCTTTGTCGATCCGGCAGCCGGTGGACCGGATGCCAACCTTAGCAACAACGGCGCATGGCTGGCGGCCAATATCATTTCCAATCAACAGCCAGTGATTACCGCGATTGGCAGCCAGGGCATGGACGAAGATGGCGCGCCGCTGGGTCTTGGTATCAGCGTCACCGATCCGGAAGGCGATCCGCTGCAGACACCAACAGTGACCAGCAACAACGCCACGCTGTTCCCGCCCGGTAGCTTGGTGATCACTGGCAGTGCCAGCCCGTGGGCGCTGACGATCACCCCGGCGGCGAACAAGAATGGCGTCGCCAACGTGCAGGTATCCGTCAGCGATGGCAATTCCGCGCCGGCGCAACGCACCTTCCAAATGACGGTAAATGCGGTCAACGATCCGCCGACCTTTACTCTGAGTGCGGCAGGCGGCGAGCTGGTCATGACCGAGGGCAGCGGAGGCTGCGTCGCCCCGCTTTGCACCGCGAGCGCGCTCAACTTTGTTACCGCACGTCTGCCGGGGCCGGCAACTGCCACCGACGAGGCGAACCAGGTGGTCAGACCCAATACTGAGAAGGACGGCCTAGGTGACGCCCGCTTGGTCGCAGGTGCATGCGTGCCAGCAGCGGTGGGCGGGGTGAATCCCGCGCAGTTCTTTAACGGTGGCTTGTTGCCGCGAGTGAATGAACCCGGTGGCGCCGGCAATTTCAATCTGCTGGCTTCGCTTGCTGGCGTGGTGGGCGCGGTGGATTGTGCGATCACGGTGATTGATGACGGTTCGCCAGCGGCGATCTCGCTGCCGCAGACGCTGCGAATTCGTTACCAGACTGCACCACCGTAGTCAGTTCGCGGTCCGTTCGCGCGTTAAACAAACGCCGGGGCCTGCTCCGGCGTTTCGTTTTCCAAGTTTCGTTTTGTAGCCGGCACGTCGTGAAGCGAATCGAGCAAACCTCAAAAACTGTTCTTGATTGGCAGCAAGGCCGCGATCCCGGCTTGCCCGCGCTGCCGTCCGAGTTGCTGGCATGGGCGAGTTTATCCGTCGGTCCGGCAGATGGCCGTGCTGGCGACCTGCAGCGTGAGCTTGCGCTCACCTTGGATGCACTGGATGCGCTCAACGCGGATGCAGAAACGTTGCGCGCGGCGATCATTTTCAGCTGTCAAAGCAGCGCTCGGCCGGCACCCTCCGGGTATCTGGTTGGCGGCGTCGCTGAACTGGTGGCAGGTCAAGCCGAGGCCGAGAAAGTCTGGGTGATCTATGCCCAGCGTGGCGGCGGCACTGGTGCAGAGGGTTTGCGCAGACTCTTGCTTGCAATCATTCGCGACGTGCGAGTGGTGCTGATCCTGCTGGCGCGGCAGTTGGTTCGCCTGCGTGCAGCAACCAAACTTCCAGATGACGCGCGGCGGCAACTGGCTCAACTCACTGCCGATATTCATTCGCCACTTGCCAATCGCCTTGGCATTTGGCAGGTGAAATGGGAACTCGAAGATCTGGCGTTTCGGCACTCGCAGCCGGAAACCTATCGACGCATCGCCAACTTGCTGGACGAGCGCCGCGCGGATCGCGAGCGCTTCATTGAGGCTTTCAAGACTCAGTTGCGTGACGTGTTGCAAGCGGGCGGCATCGAAGCCGAGGTCGCCGGTCGGCCCAAGCACATTTACAGCATCTGGAAAAAGCTACAGCGCAAGGGCGTGCCGTTCAGTGAGCTGTATGACATCCGCGCGGTCCGCGTACTGGTTCGCGACATTGACAGCTGTTATGCCACCTTGGGGCTGGTGCATGGTCTGTGGACGCCGGTGGCGGACGAGTTCGACGACTACATCGCGCATCCCAAAGGCAATCACTACCGCTCACTGCACACGGCGGTGATCGGTGCCGAAGGCAAGACCGTCGAGATCCAGATTCGCACTTTCGAGATGCACACGCACGCCGAGTTGGGCGTGGCCGCGCATTGGCGCTACAAGGAAGGCGGGGGCGGCGACGCCGACTTTGAACGCAAGATCGCGTGGATGCGGCAGTTGCTGGAAGCGCGCGAAGGTGAGGAAGACAGCAACAATGGCGAGGCCGGTGTCAGCACCACATTGATCGAAGATCGGGTGTATGTGTTGACGCCGCAGAACGAAGTGATCGATCTGCCGCGCGGCGGCACCGTGCTCGACTTTGCATACCACGTGCACACCGAAGTGGGTCATCGCTGTCGCGGAGCCAAGGTCAACGGGCGGATCGTGCCACTGGGTCACCAGCCGAGCAGCGGTGATCGCATCGAGATTCTCACGGCTAAGAGCGCCGAGCCGCGTCGGGATTGGTTGCTGGCCCACAACGCCTTTCTCGCCAGCTCACGTGCACGCGATAAGGTGCGCGCGTGGTTTCATCGGCTTGATCAGGCGCGCAACCTGACGGCTGGCAAAGACCTGCTGGATCGCGAGCTCAAGCGATTGGCCTTGCATCTGTTGGATATCAACCTGGTGCTGCCGCGGCTGAAGCTGCAAAAACTCGAAGAACTTTACGTTGCGGTGGCCTTGGGCGATGTGAGCGCGGCGCACGTAGCGCGCGTCCTGCATGAAGCGGCGCAGCCGGCGCCAGAATCAGCGCGCACGCTGTTACCTTTACCCGCGGCCGCGTTGGCGCGACCACCCAAGCCCGCCGCCGGGTTCACCATTGAAGGCGTCGGCAACTTGCTGACGCAAATGGCGCGTTGCTGCCAGCCGGTAGCCGGTGATCCGATCCTGGGTTACCTCACCCAAGCGCGCGGCGTCAGCATCCATCGTCGCGAATGCGCGGCTTTGCAGCGCCTTTTCTCCACCCACCCAGAACGGCTGATGCCAGTGGAATGGGGCCGCGGCCGCGCGCAGAGTTTCGCGGTTGATGTGCTGGTGCGCGGCTATGACCGCAAGTGGTTGCTGAAGGATCTGACCAATGTCATCGGCAGCGGCAATGCGCACATTCTCGGCTTGAACAGCCGAGTCGACGCCGCCAGCGGCATCGCCGAGCTCCGGTTTACCCTCAAAGTGAGTGACTTCGAGCAGTTGCATGCCTTGTTGGCGCGGATGTCGGCCATCGCAGGTGTCAACGAAGTTCGCCGCTGGCCGTGATTGGCCAAAACTCACCTGCACGCTTGCTATCCTGCCCACTACCAACAGTGAGCAGGCGAGTGGCAGGTAAACAGCAGTGATCGAGATTCCCGGCTATCGGATCGTGCGTGCGCTTGGGCGCGGCGGCATGGCCACCGTTTACCTCGCCATGCAGGAATCCGTGCAACGCGAAGTCGCCTTGAAGGTGATGTCGCCCACCTTGCATGGTGATGCCGAGTTCGGCGAGCGTTTCCTGCGTGAGGCGCGCATTGCCGCCAGCTTGCGGCACCGCCATGTCGTGCAGGTTCATGACGTGGGCAGAGCGGGCGAACTGCACTACATGGCCATGGAGTACTTGTCCGGTGGGCCGGTGCTCAATCGCAGTCTCGGCGCGGGCGATTTGGCGTTCTGCTTGCGGGTGACCCGCGAGATGGCGCTGGCGTTGGATTACGCGCACAAGCGTGGCGTGATTCATCGCGACATCAAACCAGACAATATTCTGCTGCGCGACGACGGCGCCGCTGTACTCAGCGATTTTGGGATCGCGCGTGCGCAGGACAACAAGCGCATGACCATGACCGGCACCATCCTCGGTACGCCGCATTACATGGCGCCGGAGCAAGCCTCTGGGGCAGCTGTAGATGGCCGCGCTGATCTATATAGCCTTGGCATCGTCTTCCACGAAATGGTGGTCGGTGTGGTGCCATTTGATGCGGCGGATTGGGTGTCGGTGGGCTTGATGCATCTGTCTGCGCCGGTGCCACGGCTGCCGCAGGCGCTGGCCAAGTTGCAGCCATTGATTGACACCATGCTGGCGAAAGATCCGGCCGAGCGCCTGCAAACCGGCGCTGACTTGGCCGAGGTGATCGCCGATATGGAGCAAACCCTGAGCGGCCCGCGTTCGCCGCCGGTCAGATGGCCAACCGTTGCGGATCCAGTTGCGCCTCAATTACCCACCCGCCGCCGCGAACCTGCGCTGGCCAGCAGCGAAGACGAACCAGAGCTGGGTGAAATTGGCGAAGCGCTGACGCAACCGTCACGTCGTGGCCGTCGCCGCCTTGCTTCTGCCGCAGAGCCTGCGGTTGGCAAAACATGGACACCGTTATGGGCTTGGATGCTGCTGCCGATCATTGTGTTGTTGCTCGGGTACTCGCTGCGCGAGCCCTTGCGTGATCTGATCATCCCGAGCCGCACTGAAGAGCTGCTGGTGCACGCCGAGCAGGCCCTCACCCAGCGCCACTTGAGCGGTACCCAGCCGGCTGGTGCGAGCGAACTATTCCGCCAGGTGAGTGCGGTTGACCCCGACAATCAACGAGCCCGCGATGGCCTGA
>JBBQQV010000242.1:0-5221 GCA_038215505.1 Lysobacterales bacterium | reverse complement strand
ACGCCGACCACCGCGCCGATCTGATTGCGATTGACATAACAATTGCCGACGCGGGCGCGGCGGGCGATGCGATCAATGGTGTCGTTGATGCGGCTGTGTACGCCCAGGGTCAGGCCGTAGCCGGTGGCGTTAATGGCATCGATCACGGCGTCGATACGCTCGCCGTCAAAGCGGATCACGTGCAGCACCGGTCCGAACACCTCGCGGGTGAGTTGCGACAGCTCGGTAATTTCATAGGCGCGCGGGGCAAAGAAAGTGCCGTTGGCGCACGCCGCAGGCAAATCGATCTGTTTGATCAGCTTGGCTTCGCGATCCATGCGCTCGGCATGCTTTTGCAGAATGGCCAGCGCATCCGCATCGATCACCGGACCCACGTCGGTGGCCAGTGAGCCAGGGTCGCCGACCGTCAATTCGGCCATTGCGCCGGCCAGCATCTCGATCACCTTGTCGGCAATATCGCGCTGCACAAACAGCACACGCGCGGCAGAACAGCGTTGCCCGGCGGAACCAAATGCGGCACCGATGGCGTCTTTCACCAGTTGTTCTGGCAATGCGGAGGAATCGGCGATCAGCGCGTTCTGACCACCCGTCTCGGCAATCAGTAGACCGATGGCGGAATCGCGCGCCGCCATCGAACGGGTGATGGCGCGCGCGGTTTCGGTGGAGCCGGTGAACACCACGCCAGCCACGCGTGGATCGCGAGTCAGCGCGGCGCCGACCTTGGCACCATCACCCGGCAAGTACTGCAACACCGCCGCCGGCACCCCGGCTTCATGCAGAAGTTTGACCGCCGCAAATCCGACCAGCGTGGTTTGCTCGGCGGGCTTGGCGAGCACGCTGTTGCCGGTCACCAACGCGGCAGCGACTTGGCCGATAAAGATCGCCAGCGGGAAATTCCACGGACTGATGCATACAAACACACCGCGACCAGCCAAATGCAATTCGTTGGATTCGCCCGTTGGGCCCGGCAGCTTCTCGGGATGACCGAGCAACTTGCGGCCTTGAGCGGCGTAGTAGCGCAAGAAGTCGACCGCTTCGCGCACTTCGGCGACGCCATCAACGATCGTCTTGCCCGCCTCCCGCGTGCACAGGGCGATGAACTCGGGCAGCTGCGCTTCCATCAAATCGGCGGCATGCTCGATGATGGCGGCACGCGATGCGACGGGTAGGCGATCCCACTCGGGTTGCGCGTTAACGGCATTGCTCAAGGCTTGCTCAACGCAGGCGGCATCAGCGGCCTGCCAAGCGCCAACTACTTTGCTGCGATCCGCCGGGGACGTTACGGTGGTGCTGGGTCCGGCCGTACTGGAACCCGGCACCAGTGGACCTGCCCCGCTTGGCTCAGAGGCAGCTTCGATGCGCGCGGCTAGTGCGCGCAGGTCATTGTCGTTGGCGAGATTGACGCCCATTGAATTTTTCCTTCCGTCACTCTCGGCAAACAAGGCGACTGGCAGCGGGATTTTCGGATGTGAAATCGAAGCAAAGGCAGCGACCGTGCGCACCGGATCGGCCACCAGTTCAACGGGGCTGACGCGCTCGTCGGTGATCTTGTTGACGAAACTGGTATTGGCGCCATTTTCGAGCAAGCGGCGAACCAGGTAAGGCAACAAGTCTTCATGGCTGCCGACGGGGGCGTAAACGCGGCAAGGAACACTCATGGTGTTGCCTGGCGGTGTTCCATTCGGAATCACGCCGTCATACAAATCCTTGCCCATGCCGTGCAGGCGCTGGAATTCGTAGGCAGGTGAACTCGCATTCATTGCCGGCAGTGCAAGCACTGCCATCCGATAAATCGCCGCAATCGTATGCGCGTTATGGGTGGCGAACATCGGATAGAAAGCATCGGTTGCCGCCAGCATGCGCTTGGCGCAGGCCAGATAACTGACGTCGGTATTTGGCTTGCGGGTAAACAACGGAAAGCCAGCGTGGCCTTCCACCTGCGCACGCTTGATCTCGGCGTCCCAGTAGGCGCCTTTGACCAGACGCACTGGCATCCGTCGACCGTGCTTGCGCGCCATTGCAGCCAGATAATCGATGACGAACGGCGCGCGCTTTTGGTACGCCTGCACCGCCAGTCCATAGCCTTGCCAGCCGTCAAGGCTGGGATCAACGAAGACCGCCGCAATCACGTCCAGACTCAGCTCAAGCCGTTCGGCTTCTTCGGCATCAATCGTGAAGCCAATGCCCTGCGCCTTTGCGAGTTGCGCAAGCTGCAGCACCTGCGGCGTCAGCTCGGCGTGCACACGGGCGCGCTTGCCGATCTCATAGCGTGGATGCAGTGCCGACAGCTTGACCGAGATGCTGGGCGCGGCGAACACATCGGCATACGGCCCACCGCTGCCGATGGCCAGAATCGCGCAGCGATAGGATTCGAAATAGCGCGCGGCGTCTTTGCTGGTGAGTGCCGACTCGCCGAGCATGTCAAAGCTGTAGCGATACGCCGCACTGGGTCCGCGCCGTGAGCGTTTCAGCGCCTCGTCGATGGTCCGTCCCATCACGAACTGGTGGCCCATGATCTTCATCGCCTGCCGCACGGCAAGGCGAATTACCGGCTCACCCGCGCGACCAACCACACGCCGCAGCGCACCGCCGAAATTGCGCCGGGTCTCTTCCGACAGCGCGACCATCTTGCCGGTCAGCATCAGGCCCCAGGTCGAGGCATTGACGAACAGCGAATCGCTGGCACCAAGGTGCTTCTTCCAATTGGCATCGCCCAATTTGTCGCGGATCAAGCGATCCGCCGTTTCCTGATCGGGAATGCGCAGCAAGGCCTCGGCCACGCACATCAACAGCACGCCTTCCTCGCTGGAAAGATCGTACTGGCGCATGAAGGCTTCGATCGCGCCTTGGTCTTCGGCCTTGAAGCGAACCTGCTCGACCAGACCGACCGCGATGCGTTGCACTGCAGCGTGTTCGGCCGGGTCGTCCCCCAGCTCAGCGAGCAGTGCTTTAACGTGCTCGGATTCATCGCGCAGCCACGCAGCGGTAATCGCCCGTTGCGGGGAGTGGTTAGCAGATAAGTCAGGCGCAGCTAGCGCGATGCCGAGGATCGAGTTCACAACAGTCTCAGGCCAGCAAAATGCAAGGTGCGCAAGCGGCACGCACCATCGAGAGGCAATTGTACGGTGCCACTTCGATGATGGTCACGCGACGGCGGGTTCGCTCACCCCAAGTGGCCTGGTCGACTACTCGGAGCGGCTCTGAAAGGCCTCATCCAGATTCGCTTTTGCGTGTGCATCGGCGTGCTGACGCAGCAGCTCAAAGCGGGCGCGAAACACGCGCGCCTCCCACGCCGCCAAACGCCATCCGAGATGGGCCAGCGATGCCAGCACCAATCCCGCAGCAGCACCACCGACAAACAGCGCATTGGCCAGAAACAGGGCGCGCGGCAGGTCGGCACCCACGCCGGCCAAGGTCATCAACCAGCTCCCCAACCATGCGGTGAGCCCGTAAATGGGCGCAATCGTCAGCGGATTGACGATCATCTGCAGGCCCACCGTGATGGTGAGATTGGCCCGCAACAGCAAGGCCAACCCGAGCGCCAGCAAGATCTGCACGCCATACAAAGGCGACAGCGACAACACCATACCTGCATACAGGGCCGGCAGCACCTGCGCGCGGCCCAATGACCACAGGAACGGGTATCGCTTGGCCCGCTGCGCGAACCATTTGATCACCGGATACCGATGCACGTTCGCCCGCCGCGGCAACGGCCGCAACAAGCGCCGCGCCCAACGTCGACGGCGCAGCAATTGCCGGCGTTTGATTTCGAACGACGTGGCACTGTGCGGCTGGCTATTGACGGGCTTGTCGTCGATGGGCTGATCGTCGATACGGTTGTCGTGAATCACGTGTTGCCGTCAGCGAGGGCTTTTGCGGGAGCGCCGGTAGGCGCGATTCGGTCCAGTGGCACAAAACATCGCGCCTTCCGACGCTCCCACAACAACCGAAAACGGCAGCCGGCAAACACTGACTTAGGGTCAGATGCCCCGCTACAGCGCTCCCTCATCACGCCGCGCGACTCGCGCTGTGCCGCTTGATGTGGACCAACAGCAGCGAAATTGCCGCGGGTGTCAGCCCCGCGATGCGCTGTGCCTGGCCAATGGTTTGCGGCTTGACCTTGAGGAGCTTTTGCTTGACCTCGGTCGATAGACCACTGATGGCGTTGAAATCCAGTCCATCGGGAATCAGGGTCGATTCGTTGCGTTGCTGGCGGGCGATTTCTTCGTTTTGTCTACCGAGATAGCCGGCGTACTTGGTCTGTATTTCGACTTGCTCGGCCACGTTGGCATCGGCTTCGCCGCCGCCTACGCCGGCGACGCTGGCAAGTAACGCATGGGTGAGGCCGGGGCGCTTGAGTAATTCGAGCACGCTGCAATCGCGGCTGATGGTGATCGCCAAGGTCGTCTCAATGTCATTGGCCAAGGCATTGCCTGGCGACAACCGCAAGGATTCGAGCCGAGCGTGCTCGCGATCAATGCCTTCGCGTCGCCGCGAAAACGCCGCCCAACGCTCATCGTCAACCAGCCCCAGTTCACGGCCGCGTTCGCTCAAGCGCAGATCGGCGTTGTCCTCTCGCAGCTGCAATCGATATTCGGCGCGCGAGGTAAACATGCGATATGGCTCGATGGTGCCGTTCACGATCAGATCGTCAATCAGCACGCCGATATAGGCCTGCTCGCGGCCCGGTGTCCACGGCGCCTGACCGAGCGCGCGGCGGGCCGCATTCAAGCCGGCGATCAACCCTTGTGCCGCAGCCTCTTCGTAGCCGGTGGTGCCGTTGATCTGGCCTGCGAAAAACAAGCCTTCGACGGCCTTGGTTTGCAGCGAGGCGGTCAATCCGCGCGGGTCGAAAAAGTCGTATTCGATGGCGTAGCCGGGGCGAGTGATGTGAGCCTGCTCGAACCCACGAATCGAGCGCACCAGCTCGAGCTGGACGTCAAACGGCAGTGACGTGGAGATGCCATTCGGGTAGATCTCAATGGTGTCCAGACCTTCCGGTTCAACAAACACCTGATGCGAGTTGCGCTCGGCAAAGCGCACCACTTTGTCTTCGATGGATGGGCAATAGCGCGGCCCCGTGCCTTCGATCTGACCGCTGTACAGCGGCGAGCGGTGCAGTGCAGCACGAATGATGTCGTGGCTCTTCTCGCTGGTATGGGTGATCCAGCAACTGACCTGGCGCGGATGATCAGCCACGCTTCCCATGCAGGAAAACACC
>JBBQQV010000241.1:0-5249 GCA_038215505.1 Lysobacterales bacterium | reverse complement strand
ATCCCCAATTTGCCGCAAGCCTGCGTTCCGTTGGGCGCCTCGGAAGCGCAAAACCTTGAGATCAGTCGCTGGGGCGTGCCGCGGCAATTCGAATTTGATGTGCTGGACCACGTCGAGCTTGGCGCGCGCCTGGGCGGCTTGGACTTTGATGCTGGCGCCAAGTTGTCGGGCAGTCGATTCACGGTTTTGAGCGGCGAGGTTGCGTCCCTGCATCGGGCGTTGGCGCAGTTCATGCTCGATCTGCACACCCGCGCGCATGGCTATCGTGAATGCAATGTGCCGCTTATCGTGAATGCGGTAAGCATGCTCGGCACCGGTCAGCTGCCCAAGTTCGAGGACGACCTGTTTGCTACCGAGGTCGGCGAGCAGAAGCGCTATTTGATCCCTACCGCCGAGGTGCCGCTGACCAATCTGGTTCGCGACTGCATTGTCGACGACGCCGCGCTACCGATGAAATTCACCGCGCATTCGCTGTGCTTTCGCGCCGAAGCGGGCAGCCATGGGCGTGATACGCGCGGGATGATTCGTCAGCACCAATTCGAGAAGGTCGAACTGGTCGCAATCTGCCGCCCGGTTGAGAGCGAGGCCCTGCACGAGGCGATGGTGCGGCATGCCGAAATGGTGCTGGAACGCCTTGAACTGCCCTATCGGCGAGTGCTGTTGTGCAGTGGCGACATGGGCTTCACGGCGAGCAAGACGTTTGACTTGGAAGTCTGGCTGCCGGGGCAAAACAGCTATCGCGAGATCAGCTCAGTGTCCAATTGCGAGTCCTTCCAGGCGCGCCGAATGCAGGCGCGCTGGCGCAATCCGGATACCGGCAAGCCGGAGCCGCTACATACTTTGAATGGTTCGGGTGTTGCGGTGGGGCGTGCCTTGATCGCAGTGCTGGAAAACTACCAACAGGCCGATGGCTCGGTCACCGTTCCTGCCGTGTTGCAGCCGTATATGGGTGGTTTGCAGCGGTTGGGGTGAGGGCGCGCAGAGATCAGGGCGCAGCAACCCAATCATCCCGTCCGGACTGATGCTTCGACAGGCTCAGCATAGAGTTGCCTTCGGCAATCGAGCCATGAACGGCCGCCTCGAGGCTCACCTCGCCCCTTTCACAACCTCAGGGGAGGCTTCGATACCTGCCCATAGACACCCTCGTGCATCAGAGGCACTTGTGGGAGCGGCGGAAGCCGCGATTCGATCCAGTGACCGTGAGCATCGCGGCTTCCGCCGCTCCCCCAAAGGCCGAGATTCGCGGCCTGCTCAGCGACCAATGCTCATGGGCGATATCCGCCGCGGTAGTGCGCGGTTTTCTCAGGCGGTCGGGACACCGGGTCGCGGTATGTCATGCCGCCGATCGGTTCGGTTCAGCGCGGCGTCGGCGCTGAACGCTCAGGGCATACGACTCCAAGTTGCCGCGAGCACGCCGCTGTAAGCGCAACCCACACGCCTATACTTCGACGCATCCAAATAGCGTCGGAGTCGGTCATGCGGGATGTTCTTACTCGGGCAAGCAGCACCGCATTGCGTCGACTGTCGCCGACGCTGCTGATCGTGATTTTGGGTGCCTTGGCCGCCTGCAGCGCGCCCACTCCTCCCGCGCCGCCGCCCGTCGCCGCTGTCGAAGCAATCAAACCCGACCAGCCATTCGGATTGCAAAGCGCGATTGGCGAAGACTACGAAGGCCGCGCTTCAGTGCTGCTGCGGTTTGATCGCGCGCTGGCGTCGACCCAACCCTTTGATACCCGCATTGCGGTCAAGGACGCCAACGGCGCCGTCCAGTCTGGTGCCTGGATATTGGAAGACGACGGCAGCAAGCTTCGATTCCCTTATTTGCAAGCCGACCAGACCTACAGCTTGAGTCTGTCCGCCGAGCTTGAAGCGGCCGACGGCTCGACCTTGGGCAAGACCACCGAGGCCTCGGCCTATTCCGGCAACTTGCCACCTTTACTGGGGTTTGCCAGCCAAGGCAGCGTGCTGCCAGCGCGCGGCAGCGATGGCTTGCCGATTGTGGCGGTGAATGCATCTGAGGCCGACGTCGAATTCTTCCGGGTCAAGCCCTCGTCCTACTCGGACTTTTTTGCGCGTTGGCAGCGCAATGGGCAACGCAGCTATTGGGAGCTTGGCGATATCAGTCGGTTGGCCGAACCGGTCTACGCCAATCGTTTTGCGCTCAGCGAGCAACCCAACGAGCGCGTGGTCTCGTTGTTGCCGATTCATGGCATCGATGAGCTGCGCCCACCGGGTTTGTATCTGGCGATCATGAAGCGTCCCGGCCAATTTGACGGTGCGCTTGAAACCACCCAGTACGTCGTCACCGATCTTGGCCTGCACGCGCGCAGCGTCGGCAATACCTTGCACGTGCATGTGGCCTCACTGGAAAGCGGGCAAGCCCGTAGTGGCGTGCAGATCGAAGTGATTGACGGTGTCGGCAAGGTCATTGCCGGCGGCAGTACGGATGGCTCCGGCGATTTGGCCCTTGCCAATTACCGACCGCTGCCCGAGCACGTCCTGGTCGGTCGTGCGGGCGAGGAACTGGTCTTGCTGCCGTTCCGGCAGCCCGCGTTGGACTTGTCCGAGTTTGCGGTGGCGGGCCGGGCGCACTCGGCGATGGACGCCTATATCTGGTCGGGGCGCGATCTGTATCGCCCCGGCGAAACTCTGCATATTTCGGCGCTGCTGCGCGATTTCGACGGCAAACCCATTGCCAAGGCACCGCCGCTGTTCGCACGCCTCAAGCAGCCCGATGGCCGCCTGTCGGCCGCGCAAACCTTGGAGCCTGGCGAACTGGGCTACTACTCGCTGAGTCAACTGATCAGTGATGACGCGGCCACCGGCCGCTGGGGCGTTGAACTGAAACTGGATCCCGACAAGGGCGAGCCCATCGGTAGTTTCAGTTTCCGCGTTGAGGAGTTTTTGCCCGAGCGTTTGAAGCTGTCTTTGGATTCAAAGCCGCCGCGACTGGCACCCGGCGAAACACTGCCACTCACAGCCGAGGGAGCATTTTTGTATGGCGCGCCGGCCGGCGGCAATCGCTTGAAGCTCGAACTTCTTTATCAGCCGGCCAATCACGCCGTGGCGTCGCTACCCACGTATTTTTTTGGTGATCCGACGATTGAACTGCCCGAAGGTCCACAACCGGCCGCTGATCTCAAGCTGGGCGACGATGGCCGTATTGAGCAGGCGCTGGACGTGCTGCCCGAAACCACCCTCACAGCGCCGGTCGATGTGCGCGTGGCCGCCAGCTTGTTTGAGTCGGGCGGGCGCGCCATCCGACGTTCGCTGGTGCGCACGATCTGGCCGGCTGAGGCCTTGGTCGGCGTGCGCCCGCTGTTCGATCCGACGACAGGCGCGGACAACAATGCCGCGGTGGGCTTTGAAGTGCTGCGCAGCGATGCCGGTGGCGCATTGAGTGCCGCCACCGCGCTGGAAGTCGAGTTGATTCGCGAACATCGCGACTACCGTTGGAGCTGGGTCGATGGCACCGGCTGGAATAGTGACTACACCCATCGCTATGAAACCGTCGAAACCCAGACCTTGGCCCTCGATGGCACCCGTCCCGGCAAGCTCGAAGTGCGTGTCGAATGGGGGGAGTACCGCTTGCAGATTCGCGACCCGGTTACCGGCTTGACCATGCGCTATCCGTTTACCGCCGGCTGGAGTTGGAACGACGGCAACCGCGGCGTCGATGCCGCACCTGACAAGGTCAAGATCGCGCTCGACAAGACCGGGTATCAGGTCGGCGACAGCGTGCAAGTGACGATCACACCGCCGCATTCGGGTCCGGGCGTGCTGTTTGTCGAGAGCAGTGACGGCTTGCTGCACCAGCAAGCGTTCGAGGCCAAGCCTGGGGCGCAACTGACCTTTACTGTTGAAGCCGGGTGGCAACGCCATGACATCTATGTGACCGCATTGGTGATGCGACCCGCGAGCGCGGCCGCCAACGGCAGTCCGCAACGCGCGGTCGGCGTCGCCCATTTGCCGATGGCCCGCGGTGATCGAACGCTCAACCTAGTGATGCAGACGCCTGAGATCGTGCGACCGGGCGAGACAATGCGGGTCGAACTGCAATCGCCCGATTTGGCCGGCCAAGACGGCTATGCGGTGGTCGAAGCGGTAGACCAAGGCGTGTTGTCGCTGACCGGCTATGCACTGCCGGATGCGCTGGAGCACTTTTTGGCCCGTCGTGCGCTGGGAGTTGAGGCGCGCGATGTCTACGGCCGGGTGATCGAGCGTTTGCGTGGCGAGCGCGCGCGCCTTCGCTACGGTGGTGACGCTGCGCTGGCGGCACTGCCGCAGTCGCGGCGACCCACAGCGCGGGTGCAGACCGTCGCTTTGCACAAGACACCCGTGAAGTTCGACGCCGAAGGCAAGGCCAGCGTCGAATTCACCATGCCCGATTTTAATGGCGCACTGCGCGTTGCGGCCTTGGCCTATAGCGGTGATCGCTATGGCCGGGCCGAAGCCGAGGCAAAGGTCCGCGCGCCGTTGGTGCTGGAAGTCAGCACACCGCGCGCGCTGGCGGTCGGCGACAGCGCCAAGCTCACTATCGATTTGCAGAATCTGAGCGGCAGCGCGCGCAGCTATCGCGTGACGGCTAGGGCCGACGCCTTGTTGTCGATTGACGCAGGCGTACAACAGGTCGATCTGGCCGACGGCGCACGCCGCAGCATCAGCTTTCCGCTGCGTGCCCTGCCCGGCCAAGGCGTGGGCAAGTTCAGCGTCGAAGCAAGCTCCGAAGACAGTCGCATCACGCGCGCTTTCGAAATCGCGGTGCGACCCGCATGGCCGGCCGAACGTCGCGCGCGTGCGCGCGCGCAGCAAGGCGCGGGCGCCATGACGTTAAGCGCTGACTTCATCGATGGGCTGATGCCGTCCTCGACCACGCTGCGCCTAAGCTTGTCCAGCGTACCGCCACTGCCGTTTGCAAGCGCCGTGCAAGGGCTGATTGGCTATCCGCATGGCTGCATCGAGCAGACCAGCAGCCGCCTGTGGCCACTGCTGTGGCTGGACGATAAGACTGCCGCCCAGTTTGGTCTGACCGCGCTTGACCCGAAGGACCGTCAACAAAGAATCGACGCAGGCTTCAGCCGTATTGCGGCGATGCAAATGGCCAATGGCCAGTTCGGCTTCTGGCCCGGCGACAGTTGGGCGCAACCGCAAATGACCGCGTTTGTCGCCGAACTGCTGTTGAGTGGACGCGAGAATGGTCACGCCATTCCGGAATCGGTGCTCGAACTCGCGCTCAAACGCTTGGGTGA
>JBBQQV010000240.1:0-5260 GCA_038215505.1 Lysobacterales bacterium | reverse complement strand
AGCGCGAAACAGTCGCGTTAAACGAGTGATCATGGGCATCGGAATCTCCTGTCGTTGGGGTGAGCACAGACTAGGAATCCGTCGCCGCCAACAACAGGCCAGCTGCTGTAAACAGTTGCGTGCCGGTGTTTACAAACTGTTTGCATGCGGCAACGGTTGGCGCGGTGCTAGGGTTCGCTTTGCAGCCGATGGGCCAACCGCAGGAACCTGATGCAACGCAAGCCACGCCTACTGATCATCGAAGACGAGCCGGCCATTCGCGCGGGCTTGATCGATGTCTTCGTCTATCACGGCTATGCGGTGGAATCCGCCGCCGATGGTGCCGACGGGCTCGCGCGGGCCAAACGCGGCAACTTCGATCTGATTCTGCTCGATGTGATGCTGCCATCCGTCGATGGCTTCACGATTTGTGGCGAGCTGCGTCGCTCTGATCCTGATCTGCCGATCATGATGTTGACCGCCAAGACCAACGATGACGACATCATTCATGGCTTGGCGCTGGGTGCTGACGATTATGTTGGTAAGCCGTTCTCGGTCGCGCAGCTGGTGCTGCGAGTGCAAGCCGTATTGCGGCGCGCGCGACCGGCCTTGCTCAACGATGCGCAGCTGCGTTTGCTCGGCGGCATCAGCATCGACACCCGCAATTTGAGTGCCTCCATTCATGGCATCGATACGCACTTCACCCGCCGCGAAATGGAGGTATTGCAATACCTGGGTGCCAATGCCGAGCGGCCGGTGTCGCGCGAAGAGTTGCTGCACAAGGTGTGGGGGTATGGGCGCGAGATGGAGATCGAAACCCGCACCGTCGACATCCACATCGCCAAGTTACGACGCAAGATCGAGACCGACCCCAAGCTGCCACAATGCCTGCTGACCGTGCGCGGCGGTGGCTATCGCTTGCTGTTGGCGGACGCATGAAAAAGTTCGATGCCAGCGGCAACTCTCTCGTAATTCCGGTGAAAGCCGGAATCCAAAGGGCGGACCGCAAGTCATCAAACGGGATCCCGGCCTTCGCCGGGATGACGAGTAATCCATGAGCCGCATGGGCCGAGGCATGACCCGCCGTCGCTTGCGTTGGACATTGGGCATCCTGTTTCTCGCCCTGGCCTTGCCCAGCGCGGTGCTGGTGGTACAAACCCAGCGCCAGTTGAAGTGGGAGGCGTTTCATCAGCATCGCCAATTGGCGGTGGAGTTGGCTGATCGCATCGATGGGCGTCTGCAGCAACTGGTGGCGATGGAGGAAGCGCGCGGCTATGCCGATTACGTTTTTCTCAACGTTGCCAGCTTGGACGCGGTGAACGACCCGGCAGTTGCGGCATTGCTGCAGCGCTCGCCGTTGGCGCGGTATCCCGTGCAAAGCGATTTCCCCGGTTTGCTCGGCTGGTTTCAGATTGACGCCGGAGGTGGCTTCTCCAGCCCATTGTTGCCCGAGCAAGACACACGTTTTGAGCAATTGGGACTCACCGCTGCGGAAGCGGCAGAACGCCGTGCGCTCGCTGACAGCTTGCAGGACGTGCTGGGGCGCAACCAACTGGTGGTCAAGCGGCGATCCACCGAGCCACTGGCGGCTGCGCTTGAGTCAAGCAAGGACGAGCGCCAGAGTGCGGGCGGCGCAAGCGCTGCAACGGATGACATCAGGCTTGCCGGTGAAGTCCCCAGCAGTACCCGCGATGCCGCGCCGTCGGCCGCGGCATCGGCGCCACCTCCCGCACAGGTCGCATTCGACCAGCTCAATCAGGCCAAGCTTGGGCCGCGCGAACAGGAGGCCAAGGCGCTAGGCAAGGTGACCGATCTCAAGCTCGCCAACGTCTATGCAGAAAGCGATGAGTATCGGCAAAACGAGTATAGGCAAAACGAGTATAGGCAAGACAAGCAAAAGCTTGCCCAACCCCAACCCCAGCGCGGACGCCGCATCGAACAAGCCGCCCTGCCGACATTTGCGGCCAAGGAGCAAGTCGCGCCCATCGTCAATGCAGACGTTGCCTCTGTGCGCGAAGAAGTGCTTGGCTCAGCGAACGCGGCGCTCACGGATTCTGTACTGGCCGCCGCACCCTTGCGCATCTTTGACAGCGAGCTTGACCCCTTCGAAATTGCCCAGCTTGGCAGCGGCCACTTCGTCTTGTTTCGCCGCGTATGGCGCAACGGCGAACGCAGCATTCAAGGCGCTTTGATCGAGCAGGACGCATTCTTGCGCGGCGCTATCGATGTGCCCTTTGCGAGCAGTTCGGTAACGGCGGTCAGCGATTTGCTGGTGGCATGGCAAGGCGATGTGTTGCAACGCTTTGATGGCCACCGCGGGCGCGAGTATTTTGAGCAGGAAGACGCGCTCAGCGGCAGCTTGCTGCATCGCGCAAGGCTGTCTGCGCCGTTGGCCGATATGGAGTTGATCTGGACCATCCGCCGCTTGCCAACCAGCCCCGGCGTATCGCTGGTGGCGTGGGCCGGACTGGTGCTGTTCGGGGTGCTGCTGGCTGGTTTTTTCTTGCTCTATCGACTGGGCCTCAAACAGCTGGCTTTGGTCGGCCAACAGCGGGATTTCATCGCCGCCGTCAGTCACGAATTGAAGACACCGCTCACTTCGATCCGCATGTACGGCGAGCTGTTGCGCGCTGGCTGGGCGTCGGAAGAAAAGAAGCGCGAGTACTACGACTACATTCACGACGAATCCGAGCGCTTGTCGCGCTTGATCAACAACGTGCTGCAATTGGCACGGCTAGAGCGCGACGAATTGCGGCTTGAACTAAGACCGCAATCGGTGGCGACGCTGTTTGATGTGATTCGATCCAAAGTGCACGGCCAGATCGAGCGCGCCGGCTTCGACGTGAGCTTTGACATGCAGCATCAGTGTGCCGACGTCGAGCTCAACGTGGACGCCGACGCCTTGGTGCAAGTGATGATCAATCTGGTCGATAACGCGCTGAAGTTTTCTGCCAAGGCCAGCGTCAAGCGAATCGAAATCAGTGCCAAATCGGCGGATAGAAACCGCATCGCGTTTGCCGTTCGCGATCATGGACCCGGCGTGCCGGAAGCCTTGCGCAAACGAATATTCGAACTGTTCTTCCGCGCTGGCAATGAGCTGACCCGTGAGACCCAGGGGACAGGCATCGGCCTTGCCCTGGTCCGCCAGCTCGCCCACGGCATGCATGGCGAAATCGAAGTCCAGGCCTGCGATCCGGGGGTGGAGTTTCGCTTGTTGCTAGGCTAGGTGCTGGCGTTGGCACATATAACGAATCACATGGAAAACGAGCATATCGACGGTTGGCAAGGTCACAACGGTATACGCATCCAAAATCGGGGTACGCATTTCGCCCACGAGAGACGCAACTTTTGGGGTGGCGAGACAACCTGATCGGCATGAGCAATCTCGCGGGAAAAGACGGCAGGCCCGGGATTTGCGACCAACCCTGTTGCCGGCACCCGCTGATTTGCCCAGCGATGCTGTGACCCGCAATCGCGACTCATCCTGCAGCGAGCGACCCGCCTTCAAGGCGAAAGCACTGGTAGCCCAAGAAATCACAGGCGTAAGCTGCGCGTTTTGCGAGGCGAGGTGACACATGATCGGATACGTGACCTTGGGAACCAATGATCTGCCGCGAGCGACCGCATTCTATGACGCGCTGCTGGGAGCCATTGGCGGCAAGCGCATGATGGAGTCGGAGCGCTTTGTGTTCTGGAGTGCGTCCTCGGCACAGGCCGCCTTGGGCGTAATCTTGCCCTTCGACGGCCAGCCTGCCACCCGCGGCAACGGCGCCATGGTGGCCTTGGTGGTGAAAACCCCGGCGCAAGTCGACGCGCTTTACAAGAAAGCGCTGGAGCTGGGCGCCACCGATGAAGGCGCGCCGGGCCTGCGCGGAGCCGGTTTCTACCTCGCCTACTTCCGCGATCTCGACGGCAACAAGCTCAATTTTTTCTGCATCAATTCGTGAGTGATACCCGTTGTTTGGCTGCGGGCAATGGCTTCAAGTTCTGCCGGGAGTGAAGCACAGTCGGCAGCGAAGACCCCGCCGAAAAGCATCCGGATCTGCAGTCTCCGCTTAAGCGAGTCGGATGGAGTGCAACGCTTCCCGGCAACGCCATGGGCGTTTAGCGGCTAATCAAAGTCGGCAAGCAGAGCGGCGCGACTTTGACGTTTCAGAGTGTGCGCCACGCGCATGCGGTCGTCATCGATGCCAAAGCCAAACTCGGCGCCAGCGCGCACGGCCATGATTTGCTCTTCGTTGAACTGAAAGCGCAGAAATTGCACGTTGTGAGCTTCGCCAGTGTGGTCTTGTAAAGCAACTTGTTCGGCAATCGCGAAGCTTCGGCCGAGGCCTTCGACCTCGCCATAGATTCGGGCCTCGATGCCCTTCAGATTGGCCAGCGCCAATGTGTGCTGCGCACTTTCGGTGTAAGTGAACCGCCAGGTTGCTTTGAGATCGCTGCCATCGGGAATCAGTGCATTGCACTGAGCTATCTGGGTTCGCAGCACTGCGGCCTCGCTTGATTGCAAAACCCACAGCCACTCCTGCAGGCGGTGCTGTACGGTCAGATGATCCTCGAATTGCAGGATGACGTGCTCGCCGAGGCCAATCTTGCGTGACCGTTGGTGCGCAGCTGAGCGAGTACGAAATACTTCGCGCTCACTGGGCGAGGCATCCGCTGAAAGCAGGTCGGAGCGTTTCAATTTGGCCAACTCAAAGCTCGCAAACAGATCGATTGTGGGAGCGGCGGCAGCCGCGACAATTCATCGCCTAGGCGTGCCAATCGTGGCTTCCGCCGCTCGCACAAGGGCTTCAGTGCGGTCGGCGATCAGACAGGTTGAAGCTTGCAGGCACTCCTTGATCACCTCAGTCGTCAGCAACTTCCACCGCACCAGTCGGCGCGTGCTTCGGTAGTCGAATACATAGGCGCAGGCCCTTTCCTGGATTGCTGGCCGCTTCGATCTCACCGCCCAACTTTTGCACAACAAGGTTGTAGACGATGTTGAGGCCGAGACCGGTTCCACCCTGGTTGCGCTTGGTGGTAAAAAACGGGTCGAAGATGCGCGCCAAGGTGACTTGGGTCATGCCTTTGCCATTGTCTTCGAAGACGATCTCGACCGTGCTCGCGTCCATGTTTTTGGCGGTGATGCGCATTTCTCCCGGTTCTTCAGGGTCAAACGCGTGCAGCAGCGCGTTCTGGATCAGATTGGTGAGCACCTGTCCCAGCGCGCCGGGGAACGAGTCCAGCTCGATGCCGCTAGGACATTCCACGCTCAAGGTCACTGGCCGGCGTTTCCAAC
>JBBQQV010000239.1:0-5269 GCA_038215505.1 Lysobacterales bacterium | reverse complement strand
GGCCGCGAACGCGTGTATCCGGATCACGCCAAAACCCAATCCATGTGGTGCCAGTCAGCCGACGCGGCGAAGTTTCCGGATGATCTCGATGGCGTGTTTTTCGCCGGTGGCGATCAGTGGCGACTGCAGCAGGCATTGGTCGATGCAACAGGCGCGCCGAATGCGTGGATGCTTGGGCTTCGACAGGCGTTTTCGAACGGGCGGATTGCGGTCGCCGGCACCAGTGCGGGCAGTGCCGTGCAATCGGCCTTGCCGATGCTGGGTAACGGCACCTCCGAGCATGCGCTGCGGCACCTTGGAAAGATGCGCGCGCCGCCGTCGCCCGGCTGCACGCGCAGTGGATCCTGCGGTGATGTGGACGAAGACTCGCTGACCTGGTGGGATGCAGGTGGCATTGGACTTGCGCCTTTCGTCGTCGACACCCACTTTTCCGAGCGCAGTCGCGAGTGGCGGCTACTGACCTTGTTGGCGCAAAGCGGTGCTCGCGCCGGTTTGGGCGTGGATGAAACCAGCGCCTTGCACTTGCAGGGGCAAACCGATGGCAGTCTGCGGATCCAGGCTCTAGGCAAGAGCGGTGGCTGGTTGTTTTCCGTGGTTGCGCAAAATTGCGGTCAACTGCGTGGGCAGGCCAGTTATCTGGCACCGCAACGTGATTTGCAGTGGCGCGATGGTGCAGTGGTATGGTCGAGTGTTGCCGAGCGACAAACAAGCGTCGGACCAGAGCGGCGCTTGGCGGCAGACGACGGTCTGCTGTCCGCCGCCTTGCGCACAGCGATGCAATCGTTAGTGCCGTTGGATGCCGGTGATCTGCTATTTGCGGATGAGCGGGTGTCAATGCGGCTGGCGCGCGGTGCGAACACCGCCGCGTTCGCCGGCACCCGCGAATTGCGCAGCGTGCTGGGAGTAGAGTTCGAATTGCGCTGGCCGCAGGCGGGCTGTCAGTTTCGCCCTTAATCGATGGCTTGCCCCTGTGTTCGGCTTGCCCCTGTGTTCGGCTTGGTCTATGCACGGCCTAACGAGCGCGCAGCGCGGTGGCCGATTCGATATTTCAGCGCAAATGGGCCCAGTAATTGAAGGCAGAAACACTGCCCCTTGCAAGCCATCGCTTGCGGCATTTTCGCCGTGCTCGGCATAATCGGCGGATCGCGGCGTAATCCGCATCAGGAGGCATGTCGAGCCCGCCATGAGCAAGGACAGCCCATTTGTCGATTTTCCGGCCGGAGCCGCGATCATCAGCGAAGGTGAGGCAGCCAGCGCGCTGTTCATCATCGAGTCCGGTAAGGTCTCCATCCAACGTGCCGATGCCAAGGGCGTGGTACTAGCCCAGCTTGGGCCTGGTGATTTTTTTGGCGAAATGTCGATCCTGCAGGAACAGCCGCACGCGGCTTCCGTCGTCGCGCTAGATGCAGTGCGCGCATTGCGCGTCGATGTCGCCGCGTTTCATGGCCTGCTGGCCGAAAACATCGAGATTGCGGTGCTGCTGATGCGTCGTCTGGTGCTTCGGTTGAAAGCCAGTGAGCAGCGCCGCGTCGAGCTTGAGATGCAAATTTCGCGACTTGGGGCGGTGGCGGTGCCCGCTGCCGCTCCTGCGGGCTCTGAAGCGATCACCGAGCGCCTGTCGGCACCGTCTAGCGCCAAGTCATCAGGCTTTGCCTTGCGCACTGCGGAAGGGTTGATCCCGCTGCTGGCCGACGCTGAGGACTACCTGGTCGGTCGTCCTGATCCCGCCACTGGCGCGGTACCCGAAGTCAATCTGGGACCATTGGATGTCGCTCGCAGTTTGAGTCGCAAGCACGCGCGGCTGTCGATTGAAGACGGCGCGCTATTGCTGCGCGAGGAACCCGGTGTCGGTAATGGCACTTGGGTCAACGGTGGCAAATTGATGCCGGACGAAACCGTGCTGCTTCAGATTGGAGACTCGCTGCGATTCGGCGCGGTCGAAGTGCTGGTCGAACGCGCTTAGGGCGCGCCGTCATACACGATTCGCGATTAAAATTCGCGAACAGGTCAGGAGAGCGTCATGCAGGAAGAATTGGCCGCAATTGATGTCAGTCCGTTGGAATCGCTGATGGGCATCAAGGCTGAGCTGGAAACGCTGGAAGCGCGCTTGACAGCAATGGAAGAGCGCAAGGATTCGGTTGCCGCGCCGGTATTCGTGCGCGTCCGCAATGACTACGAAGCCCGCCGAAAAACCCTGGAGTCCGAGGCCGCGCCTTTGAAAGCGGCGGCGCAGGCGCAGTACGTCAAGCTTGCCGCACTGCTCAGCCGTTCCGAAGCCGATCACGAAGCTGCCCGTCTGGATCGCGAAGAGATCGAGTTTCGGCACGCATTGGGTGAATTCGACAATGCCGAGTTCAAGCGCAAGCTGGGTGAGATAGACCAGCAACTCGCAGCCAAGGCCGCTTCGCGAGAGCAGGCGCTGGCAGTGCGGCAACGCTTTGTCGATGCCTTCCGCTCGGAGGCTGAACTGGAGTCGAAGCTGCCGCCGGTCGTCGTCGCCAAACCGGTGCCGCCGCCTGAGCCCGAGATCGTTGCGGCAGTTGCGGTGGTCGCTGAGCCGGAACCAGAACCCATGCCTGCGCCCGTGCTGGAACCCGCACCCATCCTGACGCCAGCGGCTGAGCAAACCACACGTCGCTTGCCGACCTTGGATATGGCCTTGAAGGTGCCACAGATCGACGTACCCACGCTGATCGCAAAGCCAATCACCGCCAACACGCCACCGCCGCCTTCAGCACCACCTGCGGTTGCCGGTGCCACTCAAATCATGCGAGCAATCAAGCCTTCGGAGCTTGCAGCGGCCACTGCCCCGCCAGTTGGTCCTCCTGCTTTGCCACGCGCACCGGACCCTGCCGCCGGCACGATTCGCAGCGCCCGGCTGGTGCCGCAAAACGCCGAGGCTGGCAAGCTCAGTCACACGATTGGTGCCAAACCATTGACGATTGGCAGCGGAGAAAGCTGCGATATTCGGGTTGGCGGTGCCAACGCGCGTCATGCCGAGGTGCGGGCAAGCATGGCAGGCATGACGGTGTCGGATCTGGGCGGCGGCGTGCGCATCAACGGCGTGGTAATCGAGCAGCATCTGCTGCGCCATGAAGACGTGCTGGAAGTTGGCCCAGCACGCTTTACGTTCCGCGAGGCTTAGGAACAGCCGCGATGGCCGTTGAAATCACAACCGAGCGCCGCGGTGGCGTCCTCGTCATCACTCCGACGGGGCGGCTCGACAATGAGAGCACCGCCGACTTCGAGTTGCTGACGCAGGAATCAGTGGCCGCCGGAAGCCGCCACTTGGTACTTGACTTGACTGGCTTGAGTTACATGAGCAATGCGGGCCTGCGCGCGCTGGGCTCGCTGGCTAAATCGCTGAAAACGCCAACAACCAGTCTGCGTCTCGCCGGTCCGACCCCGGCGGTTCGGCAGGTCTTTGACGCCGCTGGCATTGCCATGTTGTTCGATATTCGCCCGACTGTGGACGCGGCGCTGGCAGATCATCCCGCCGGTGGCGGAGACGGCCGTCTGGGCGCACATGCCGCGCGTTTGCTAGGTATCACCGCCGGTAACGCAAACGTCGAGGCAGTGCCGGGTATCGACAAATTGGCAGAGACCGCTTTTGGTCTGTTGACCGGCAGTGGTGGTGTGCAGCAGCCGCGCGCGGCGCGGGCGATGGTGCAGGGCACTCAGGTGATGCGCAAGATCACCGCACCCGTCGACTCCGCACCGCCAGCTCCGGCAGGCAAGCCGCCGGTCGCAAGTGGCAAAAGCGCCCGCGGCAAGATGGTCACTCCATCATCCGGGGACAAGCCCGGCTTCTGGGCCAGGTTGTTTGGTCGCGGCAAATAACCGTTCCATCAGGCGCAAGGTTCAGCTATGACTACGGCTTACTGGTGTGTGCTTGCAGCTGGCTTGTTGCCTTACCTGTTTGTGCTGATCTCGAAGGCGTCGGGCGGTCGCTACAACAATCGCGATCCGCGGGCGTGGCAAGCGCGATTGAGCGGCATGCCGGCGCGCGCCCATTCGGCGCATCTGAACAGTTTTGAAGCGCTGCCGCTATTTGCAGCGGCGGTCATCATTGCCCACTTGTCGGGTGCCGAGCAGTCACGCACCGACCTGCTGGCACTCGCTTTCATTGTGCTGCGGCTGGGCTACGGCATCTGCTACATCGCCGACTGGGAAAAGCCACGCAGTCTGGTTTGGATCGCTGGCTTTGCTTGCTGTGTCGCTTTGTTTTTCGGCGCGCCGTAACGGCCGGAAATGAGCTGCACAAGCCGGGCTGCACAAGCCGAGCTGCACAATCCGAGCGGCACAATTCACAGCACCGGCCCAAAAGAAAACGGCCGGTGCTGTGAAGCACCGACCGTGAACCGAGTCGTCCCCCGAAGGGAGGGGTGGGGAGCGACGCGGTAAAACGCCTGCCGTCGGAAAGACCGACGGTGGCTGATTGCTTACTTGGCGCGGGCGGCCTTGGCGGCGGCTGGCGCGGCTTTGGCAACGCTGTCATTGACGGCTTCGATCTGGGTCTTGACCAGCTGACCAATCGTCTCCGAGGTCTTCAGCGACGAATTCATCGCTTCTTGGCTGACGCTGAAGAACTGCTCGCCACTTTCCTTGATGAGGGCAACGCCCTTCGGCCACACCGTCTTCGCGCCGTCGGCATCACGCACTTCGCTGGCTTCGCCGAAGAAGGCGACGGTCGCATTGACGCGGTCTTCAAACGACTTCATTTGCAGGTTGGCAACGCGCTCGAAGTTCTCCAGCGCCAGACGCTGCGCTTGAAAGGTGGCTTCGATGGCTTGTTTGCCGAAGGAAAGGATCTGGTTCGGGATTTGCTCGTACATGGGGTCGCCTCCGCGGGGATTAGGGGATATCGCGAAGCCAAGATAGCAAGCAATATGTTGCAGTGCAACATATTTCCCATGAAGATATCGTTTCTTTTTTATTACAGACGCTTATGCTTGCTTAGCGGGGCGCTGAAGTAGTCACGCCGAAACAAAATTGCGCACTGCGGCAAAGCGACTCAGGCGGCTGGTCCCCGATAGCGGCAGCCCGCCGTGCAGGTTTCGTGCAGGATGATTTCCGACAGCAGGGGCAACCTAGGCTTGAGTTCTGCCCAGATCCACTCGGCGAGTCGTTCGCTGGTGGGATTCTCAAGTCCGGGAATGTCATTCAAGTAGTGATGGTCGAGGCGGTCATGGATCGGCGCGAACGCGCGCTTCATGTCGGCGAAGTCCATCACCCACCCGGTATGAGGGTCCAACTCACCTTCGACGTG
>JBBQQV010000238.1:0-5275 GCA_038215505.1 Lysobacterales bacterium | reverse complement strand
CCTCGTGCTGCTCGGCGATTTGCCTGTGCTCACCTTGTTCGAGCGGCCAGATGAAGAAGAGAATGCCAAGGGTCGGCACCGACGCCATGCTGAAGCGCGCCGAAGACATGGTGCTGACCCTTGGCATTCTCTTCTTCATCTGGCCGCTTATGCTGCTGGCGGCAATTGCCGTAAGGCTGGACAGCCCGGGGCCGATCTTTTTCCGGCAGCCGCGCGAAGGCTTCAACAACCGGCCCTTCAGTGTGCTGAAATTCCGCTCGATGACGCACGATGCCTGCTGCGAGGAGGACGGCATCCAGCAGGCCACCAAAGGGGACAAGCGGGTCACCCGCGTGGGCCGCATCATCCGGGCAACCAGCATCGATGAATTGCCGCAGCTTTTCAATGTGATAGCGGGGGACATGTCGCTCGTTGGCCCGCGCCCGCACGCGCCTTCCACACGGGCTGGTGGCCGCCTGTTTCACGAAGTCATCCAGACCTATGCGGCGCGCCACAAGGTGAAACCCGGCATCTCCGGCTGGGCACAGGTCTGTGGCTGGCGGGGTGAGACCGACACCGAGGAGAAGCTGGTCAAGCGGCTGGAGCATGATCTCTACTATATCGAAAACTGGTCGATTTCGTTCGATCTCTATATTCTGGTTCGCACCGTCCTTGCCGTACTGGCACCGCGCAACGCATTTTAGCAAGCATTTGCGGATCGACTGGCGCGCCGGCGAACAGTGGTTCCGGGACACGCTGTTGGATGCCGACCTCCCCAACAATGCGATGGGATGGCAGTGGGTGATGGGATCGGGCGTCGATTCCTCGCCATATTTCCGGATTTTCGCGCCGGTCGGCCAAAGCGAAAAATTCGATGCGGCAGGCTATATCCGACGCTTTGTGCCTGAGCTTGCAGAATTGCCGGACGCGCGCATCCATGCGCCCTGGGAGAGCGGCCCGGTGGCCGCGGGCTATCCGCTGCCGATTGTGGATCACCGGCGCGCCCAGCGAGGCAGCGCTTGCAGCCTATGCGGACATCATGTCCGCCGGATAGCAATGTGGGCGGACGGACACTGTGTGGAGGACATGAAAAAGGGCCTGCGCCAACGACGCAGGCCCTTGTTTTCATGCGGCCATTGCTCAGTTGCTGAGCGAAGCAATCCTGCCGCGACGGCGAGCGGCGAAACCCACCATGCCGAAGCCGGCGATCAGCATTGCCCATGTTGCCGGTTCCGGAACAACGAGTTGGTAGCGGAGCTGGGCCATAGCAAAATCGGTATCGGTCGTCACAATCGCGCGGGTGAAGCCGCCGGCGTGAGTTGCCGCCAGAAGCCGAGCGCCGGCGTTGCCGTCGATCGAGCGGGTGATTGTGCCCAACGAAGTTGCGCCATCAAAATATTCGACGGTGTAGCTGCGGATCGAAAACGGTTCCGGTTCGGCTTCGAAGCCCCAGATGCTCAGCCTCTTGCTGAACGTGAACTGCACGGACGTGGCACTAAGGCTGTAAAAGATCGACGGTGCATTGTCTTCGGTGTCCGGCGGCGAGCCCCAGGTCCCCCAGTCAACACCCACTTTGCGGGTATCGAGCAAGCTGGAGAAGGTTACCGTCAGACCAAGATCGCCGATCGAGAGGACACTCGGGCCATTCGGGTTCGGCACGCCGAGCAGATTGGTTGCCGCCGTGTAGCTTGCAATCGGCGAGATGATCTGCGTGACAGCAGCTGCCGCTGGCACTGTCGTGCCGATGAACGCCAGTGCAACGATCGCTGATTTTGCAAATGTCATAAGTGCCTCCCTGGATATCGTGCGATATGCAATATTCAGCCCTGCAAGAGCCATGCCAACTATCGCCGTTACGGATATCACTTTGCAAGTCCTAGGGAATTCAATGCGGAGCTAGCCTAGACATCGTAAAGATTGTAAAACGCTGTAAAGCAGGCCGACACAATTCAATGGTATCTGCAAGTCGTTCGCAAGTGTTGGCGTGATCGGGCAGGCCGCGCTGGTGCGCGTCAGAAGGCGTTCTTCGGCGCGATCACGGCCAGGACAGTGCGCACAGGGATGTAGAGATCGAACGAAATCGACCAGTTGGCGCGATCGTTCTAGCTATCGTTCTATACGCCTCTCTCTGAACCATGGCGAAGGCCGTACTGATCCGGGTGAGGCTTACTGCACGTCTCTCGCATTTCCGTGCACAAAGTGTCGGCACGCCTTACACGCCGCAATCCAATTTACAATTCGGAACCCGCTAATATTCAATAACTGTAAGATGTTAGCGATTCCATCTCGATTGGCGCGACTCTTGCAGGACAAATATCTGCAGGACACAAATTTTTCCGCGGCTCAGATGGAGTTCAAGCAATGCGCATTTCCAAGACCCTTTCGACAGCGCTGATTGCAGCCACGAGCATCTTAACGATGGCGCCGGCTGCGGCTCTGACGAATATTACCTTCTTTCAATCAACCCAGCTGACGCATGAGCGGATCGCGTCTTACACGCCTGGCGCTGGATCAAGCACCCTCACCATCATGGGATCATCCGCAACCGGTAATCCGGTTCTGGGCGTTGGACTCACATTGCTGAAGGCAGCCTATCAGCCGGCACCCATGATTTCTTTGCCGGTGGATTTCAGCTTTACCGCGACCACCGTGGCGATGGCGGTCAACACCGGTGTGCAGTTCGAGCAGCCAGGTTTCAACGGCACCCTCTCCTACACATGGTTTGACCCGATGCTGGGCGCTACAGTCAACTTGTTGACGGCAGTGTTCACCCAGGGAACCTTGAATATCAATCTTGGTGGGAATCCTGCGGGCAGTTTCTTCAACAGTTCGCCGCTGCAAACCATCGTCTACACATCGGATGTTTTCGATCTGACCGCTTTTGCCCAAGAGGATTTCTCGCTCGGCTTTAGTGCAATCACAAACCAATTTGCGGTTGGCAGCGGGTACGGCGTAGCCTTTCGATCCAATGTTGTGGCTACCTTCGCGGTTGCCGCCATCCCCGAGCCCTCGACCTGGGCCATGCTGATTGCAGGCTTTGGAATGGTGGGATTTGCTTCCCGGCGCCGCCGGCAAGTGCGCCACGTCAGCGCTTGATGGTGTGACACGTCTAGCGGGGCGCGGGCAGCGATGTCCGCGCCCTTTCACTGTGTCTGGATGGCTGCATAGGCCGCAAGCGCTGCCTCGCGTGCGGCCTTGTGCTCCACGATTCGATCGGGATAGGCCCCCGGCGGTGGTCCCCCCTCCCAAGGCGCATGGATGCGCGAATTGGGCAGATGTGACAGCTCAGGCACGAAGCGGCGAATATAGTCGCCTGCGTCAAACTTTTCGCTTTGGCCGACCGGTGCGAAAATCCGGTAGTATGGCGAGGAATCGACGCCGGATCCCATCACCCATTGCCATCCCATCGCATTGTTGGCGAGGTCGGCATCCACCAGCGTGTCCCAGAACCATTGCTCGCCGGCGCGCCAGTCGATCCGCAGATGCTTGACCAGAAAGCTGGCCACCACCATGCGCACCCGATTGTGCATCCAGCCCGTCTGCCACAGCTGCCGCATGCCGGCATCGACCAGCGGATACCCGGTGCGGCCACGCTGCCAGGCGGCCAGCCAATGCGCGCCCTCGCCGGCTGCAGTCTGCGTCCAGCGCATTTTCTCGAAAGCAGGCCGATGCGCGCGCACCGCTTCGTCCGGGAACAATTGCAGCAGCTCGTGCGCGAAATCGCGCCACACCAGCTGCCGCTGGAAGGCATCGGCCCCGCTCGTCGCATGCCACACGGTTGCCGGTGAAATCTCGCCAAAGTGCAAGTGCGGAGACAGTCGCGACGTGCCCTCCTCTCCCGGAAAATTGCGCCTCTCTGCATAGTCTGTGGCTTGCGGGGAAAACGCCGTCAGTGCCTGCAACGCCCCCGCTTCTCCGGGCCGCCAGTCGGCAAAGCCACGCGTCCAGTCCGGTGCGTTGGGAAGCAGCTTCCAATCTTCCAGCCGCTCGCCGCCAAGTGCCTCGGCAAATTGCCATTGCTGCGGCCGCGGGCGCGGCAGGGCAGGGGGCATGAAGGCGGCATGGGATCGCCAGTAAGGCGTGAAGACCCGATAGGGTTCGCCGATTTTGGAGCGCACAACCCCCGGCCGCACCAGCGTTCCGCCATCGTGCAAAATCAACCGTCTGCCCAACTTTGCTTCGATACTGCTGCACCAGGGTTCGGAATGGCGCAGGGAATGAATCGCGCCGGCATCGCATTCAGCGGCAAGTCCGAGCAGTTTCTCGTGCGCCCGGCCGCGCAGCAGCAACAGGCGCCCGCCCAGCGAGCGCAGATCTGCGCCGAGGCTTTGCAGGCTGTGGTGTAGCCACCAGCGGCTGGCGCTGCCCATCGGGCGAACGGCTTCGCTTTCTTCATCGAGCACATAGACCGGAATGACCGGTCCGGCCCCTGCAGCGGCGAGCACCGCTGCCTGATCGGCCAGCCGCAAATCCTGTCGAAACCATATGATCTGTGTGTTTGCCATCGCTTGTCTGTGCCGCAGCCACCCTGCACCGACAAGTTGCACCCGATGCCACGGCTTCGTAAAGCGCTCGCATGCCCGCACGCGCCTATGTCAACGGTCGATATCTCGCCCTCGCCGATGCTGCCGTCCACGTGGAGGATCGTGGGCTGCAGTTTGCCGATTCGCTATACGAGGTGGCGGCCGTCATGAACGGCCGGTTGTTCGATTGGGATCAGCACCTGTGTCGACTGCGTCGCGGAGCGGCAGCGCTCTTCATCGAGGGTTTGCCGACGGAGGCTGTGCTTGGTGCCATCGCGCGCCGCCTGGTGATGACGAGCCGCCTGTCGCAGGCGCTGCTGTACATTCAGGTGACGCGCGGGGGATCGAAGCGCGACCACCCATTTCCCAACGCTGTTCGGCCGACGTTGATCCTGACAATCCGGGAATTCGATTTCGCCCAGCGGGTCGGCCAGCAGCATGGCGGGATCGCGGTCATCAGCCTGCCGGATCAGCGATGGGCGCGCTGCGATCTGAAGACCACGGGATTGCTGCCGGCCGTGCTCGCCAAACAGGAGGCAAAAGCCGCCGGCGCGTTCGAGGCCATGTTCGTGGCAGCAGATGGAACGGTCACCGAAGGCGGATCGACCAATCTCTACATGGTCGATACCGCCGGCACGGTTATCACCCACCCGCTATCGGCCCGCATTCTGCCCGGTATCGCGCGGGAAACGCTGTTGCGGCTGGCCCGAACCCATCAGATGCCGGTTCAAGAGCGACCGTTTTCGCTTGCGGACGCTCGCACGGCCTCCGAG
>JBBQQV010000237.1:0-5298 GCA_038215505.1 Lysobacterales bacterium | reverse complement strand
CGGGGATCGAGCGTGCGGATCAGCTTGACGGCGATCTCGACTTCATCGACTGACACGCCAAACTGCTTGGCGACACGCTCAACACCAGACTTGGCAAGTACTTCCAACGCATCGGCGACGATTCCCAACGCCAATCGACGGCCCTCGGTGTCCGCTGAAAGCGCGTTCAACTGCACGCCCAGACATTCGCTCAATGTTCGTGAGGCCACGCCAACGGGGTCGAAGTGCTGGATACGGCGTCGAACAGCCTGTATCTCGCTGGCATCAACAGCGAATTCCACGGTTACTGCCGCAAGCAGGCTGTCGTCCGATTCCTGCAAGTAACCGTTGTCGTCAAGCGCGTCGATGATGATCCGTCCAATCGTCCGGTCGCGGTCAGACATCGGCGTCAGATTGAGCTGCCAAAGCAGATGGGCGAGCAACCCACCGTCGTCAGCCGGGGTGATGTCACGATTGTCTTCGCCGCTTGCCGCTGCGCTGGAGCGCGGCAACTCGTCGTCCCAGTCGAAAGCATCCGCCTCGTAAACGCTTTCGTCGACTTCGACGCCGGTTTCGGCAGTTTCGGATTGCTGATCCGGCGCCGCACTTTCGACAGCGACAGCTGGGATGTCGTCCGGTGCCAAGGGTCCGTCGTCGTCGGTTTCCTCCAGCAGCGGATTGCTCTCCAAGGCGAGATTGATCTCCGCCTCCAGTTCAATGCTTGACAGCTGCAACAGGCGAATCGCCTGCCGCAGTTGCGGCGTGAGCGTGAGACTTTGGCCAAGCCTTAGCTGCAGACCGGCTTTCATGTTCACGGCGTTGCGCTCACATCCTGAAGCTTTCGCCGAGGTAAACCCGGCGCACATCGGGATTGGCGAGCACGTCTTCCGGTGATCCCTGCGCCAACACGCGACCATCGCTCAGGATGTAAGCGCGGTCGCAGATGCCCAGCGTCTCACGCACGTTGTGATCGGTGATCAGCACACCGATGCCTCGCGCCTTGAGATGACGCACGATCTTCTGGATCTCGCCGACCGAAATGGGATCAACGCCTGCAAACGGCTCATCCAACAGCATCAATCGCGGATTGGCGGCCAACGCGCGGGCGATTTCAACCCGCCGCCGCTCGCCACCGGACAATGACGCGCCCATTTGGCTGGCGACATCGGTGATCTGCAGCTCATCCAGCAAGCCATCAAGCGCGTCGCGGCGGCCGCGGTTGTCCAGATCACGGCGCAGTTCCAATATGGCCAGCACGTTGTCAGCCACGCTCAAACGGCGAAACACTGAAGGCTCCTGGGGCAGATAGCCAACGCCGCGTTGGGCACGTTCGTGCATCGGTCGTCGGGTGATGTTTTCGCCATCCAACAGGATATGCCCCGCATCGGCACTGACCAGGCCCACCAGCATGTAAAAGCAGGTGGTCTTGCCTGCACCGTTGGGGCCGAGCAAGCCGACGACTTCGCCCGCATTCAGGGCCAAGCCAAACTCTCTGACGACTTCCCGCGAGCGGTAGCGCTTGCGTAGGCCGCGGGCGACCAGCATCAGCCGGTTGGAGCCGCAGGTTTGCTGGCGGAATTAGCGCCGGAATCTGCGCCGGGCTTGGCGGCTTTGGGCGGAATCCGCATCTGCACGCGTCCCCCGTTGCCGCCGCCTTCCAGGCGGCCCGACTTCAAGTCATAGCGAATGCGCTCGCCACGCAGGTCGCCTTCGGGTTGGGTCACCACCACATCGCCCGTTAACAGCAGCACTTCATTGATGACGTCGTAGTCGATGTTGCGAGCACGCGCCTGCATCTGGCCTCCCGCATCGAGCGTCTGTTGCAAACGAACCGGAGATCCTTCGAGTAGGGCGCGTTTGATCGCACCCGCCGCTTTTTCAACGGTGGCGGAGGTCGATTCGATCTTCAGTGTGCCTTGCACGATCACGACATTGCCGCTGAGCAGCGCGCGGCCATTTTCGCCGAGCGTGGCGTCCGTCGTTTCGGCGCTGATATCCATCGCCTGCTCGCGGTCAGATTGCAGGGCTTGGGCGGTTGATGTCGCAAGCGCCAGCAAGGCCAACATGGCCGTGTTCTTAAGGTGACTGGTCGCGGGCTTGCCTCGATTGCGGCTTGCTGGAGCTTGGCTTGCTGGATCAGGACTTGCTGGATCAGGGCTTGCTGGATTTGGGCTTACGGGCGTCATGATGTATGCGTACGTCAGAAAGTAGTTCAACTTGCTGCGCGTCGAGATTGGCGCGCATGCCGATGGCGCTGAGTATAGAGCCCGGTTCGGTGACGGTCACCGCCACATCGCTTTCGACCCGGTGCTCGCGCGGGAACACGCTCAGTGCCTCACTCTGCAACCGCGTGGGCGCGACAGCTTCCTCGGCAGGGCCGCTCACGCTGGCATCGCCCAGCATCTGCAGCTCAGTTCCTTCCTTGTTGACCCAGGCGCGTTTCGCCGTGCCTGTCCACACTCGACCGCTGCTGTCGGGCGAGCTGAACCGAGGCGCTTCGATATCCAAGGTGCCGAGATTGGGGTGACGGGTGAGACGCGGTCCGGATGCGGAAAAAGACTCTTTGCCTGCCTCATCCAAGGCGATCAAATCGAAATCGTAAAGCAGATAGTCCGAGCGCGGCGGTCCGATCAAGGTCGGTGGCTCTTGCTCGCGGCGCAGTTGCCAGACCCAGATCGCGGAACCGAACGCGGCCACCACCAGCAGCACCAGCAGCATGATTCGAGAGTTACTCATTCGCCCCGATAGCGTGCTAATACGGCAGCGGCCAATCCCTGCGCAGCGAGCAGGCCATCACAGGCCTCACGCACGGCACCATGACCGCCGCGGGCACGGGTCGTCCAGTGCACGCAATCGAGCACCCACGGATGCGCGCTTGCTGGCGCAATAGCCAAGCCGGCGATACGCATGGCGGGAAGATCGGGGAGGTCATCGCCCATAAAGGCGGCAGCGCTGGGTGTCAGCCCGAGTTCAGCACAGACGACGCGCAAGCTGTCGGCTTTGTTGTGGCTGCCCTGCACCAACTGCTCGATACCCAAATCGCGGGCACGTCGGCTCACCACTTCGCTGTTGCGCGCGGTGATGATTGCCACCGCAATGCCGGCATCGCGCAGCAAGCGCATACCCATGCCGTCATGTACGTCAAACGACTTCAATTCGCGGCCGTCGCTGGCGAACGTCAGTTGGCCGCAGGTAAGCGTGCCGTCGACATCCAATGCCAGCAGGCGAATCCGGCGCGCCGCTTCGAGCGCAGCTGGCGGCGGCATCTGTGCAGCAAATGTGCTCACAGCGTGTGCGCTCACACCACGCGCGCGCGCAGCAGGTCGTGAATGTTCAGCGCGCCGACCACGCGGTGATCTGCGTCGACCACAATCAAGGCATTGATCTTGTGTTCTTCCATCAAGCGCGCGGCTTCCACCGCCAAACGCTCAGCGCGAATCGTCTTCGGCGATGGCGTCATCGCGCCCAGCACCGGCGTACTGCGCGGATCAAAACGCGCGTCATCCAAGGCGCGCCGCAGATCGCCGTCAGTGAACACCCCGAGCAAGCGGTCCTCGCTATCGACTACCGCGGTCATACCGAGGCGCTTGCGACTCATCTCGACCACGGCGTCGCTCAAGCTGGCCTCGGCAATCACCCGTGGCACCGCTTCGCCGGTATGCATGATGTCGCTGATGTGCAACAGCAAGCGGCGACCCAAGCTGCCGGCAGGGTGCGAACGCGCGAAGTCTTCCGCCGTGAATCCGCGCGCTTCCAATAGCGCCACCGCCAACGCGTCGCCCATGACCAAGGCCACAGTCGTGCTCGAAGTAGGAGCCAGCCCCAGCGGGCAGGCTTCTTCAGCGACGCTGACATCCAGATGCACGTCAGCCAAGCGCGCCAAGGTGGATTGTGGTCGGCCAGTCATCGCGATCACCGGGTTACCCTGACGGCGGATCGACGGCACGATGGTCAGCACTTCATCCGTCTCGCCCGAGTTGGACATCGCCAACACCACGTCACCGTCGGTGATCATGCCGAGGTCGCCATGACTGGCTTCAGCGGGATGCACGTAAATGGCGGGCGTGCCCGTTGAAGCCATGGTCGCCGCGACCTTGCGCGCGATGTGCCCCGACTTGCCCATGCCGATGGCAACCACGCGACCCCGGCAACTGAGCATCAGCCGACAGGCGGCGGCGAAGTCGGCATTGATGCGCGGTCGCAGGTCCTGCATTGCACGCGTCTCGATATCGAGCACGCGCTGGCCGCTGTCGATCAGCACGGCATCGGACTCAAGACGTGTGGGTGCAGGCGGACGCAAAGGATGCAACAGGGCATTCATGCGATGGCTTTCAATTTCCGCTTGGTAGTTGACAGAGACTTGCTCGAAGGAATCGCGCAGGCACCCAACGCGACCGCGAGTGCCGGCTCTAACGCCTTGGCTTACACTAAGCGCACCATTCTAGCGCAGTGCCAGCGCCGCCCCGTCGGGCGCGCCTCGTTATCCGTCCAGCGATGTCTGACGGACCGCGATCCGCTCATGCCGCGCGCTCACCCCAAACTAAAGAGCCCATTCATGGATGCACAGTCGTTGCGTCAGTTGATACAAGCCGGTCTACCGGACGCCGAGGTCAATGTGCAAGGCGATGACGGCGTGCATTTCGAGGCGGTCGTGATCAGCCCATCGTTCACGGGCAAGCTGCCGTTGGCGCGTCACCGCTTGGTCTACGCGACCTTGGGCGAACGTATGGGTGGCGAGATTCACGCGCTGTCATTAAAGACGCTTACTCCCAATGAAGTGACGGGTGCGCGCGTGCCGGGCGTTCGCTGATGGCCGGCATCCTGATTACGGGTGGCGAACCGATCAACGGCGAAATCATCATCTCCGGCGCCAAGAACGCCGTGCTGCCGATTCTCGCGGCCGGTCTGTTGGCGGATGGTCCGATGGATATCGGCAACGTGCCGCATTTGCACGATGTCACTACCACCATGGAACTGCTGGGGCAGATGGGCGTTGATCTTGCCATCGACGACCGCATGCGCATCCATCTGGACTCGCGGCCGGCGGATCGCTACTACGCGCCATACGACCTGGTGAAAACCATGCGCGCGTCCATTCTGGTGCTGGGGCCGCTGCTGGCACGATTTGGTCGTGCCGAAGTGTCCTTGCCGGGCGGTTGCGCGATTGGCTCACGGCCGGTCGATCAACACATTCGCGGCTTGGCCGCACTGGGCGCGGATATCAGCGTGGAAGGTGGCTACATCCGTGCCAGTTGCAAGCGGCTGCGCGGCACCCGCATCGTGATGGACCTGGTGACCGTCACGGGCACCGAGAACATC
>JBBQQV010000236.1:0-5311 GCA_038215505.1 Lysobacterales bacterium | reverse complement strand
GGATCGAACCCACGACCTTCGCATTGCGAACGCGACGCTCTCCCAGCTGAGCTACCGCCCCACGAAGCGCGCCATCATAGCGGCGCATGACGCGGCTGGCTAGCCTTGATGTTTCGAATCGAAACGCAAGCAGCCTGGCCGACCCAGGTTCGACATGCTGCTGGCAGCAATTCAGCGTATTGCGAACCCGATGGCTGGCTCAAGAAGTGGGCGTCGCCAACCGGCCAATGCCGATGGCCATGTCTGTTCAAGCAACAGCGATTCAAGGTGCCGACGCGCGGCCAGCACGCCTTCGGGCAGATCCAGGGTGATGGCCAATGTCGCCACCGCCTCCTGCATGCGTTTCAACATGGCACGCTCAGTGCTCCCCGGGTCGCTGGCCAAAGGCATATCGCGTTCTTCCGCAGATGCTGCCCTTGAAAGCTCTTCCCACAATACATCCCGCTGCTTGCGTGGCGCGCCGGGCGTGCTGTCGAGCAACTGATCCAGCGCATCCCGCGTTGGCAGTGGCCGTTCGGCTAGACGCACCACCAAGGTGTTATCGAGGATCCATCCACGAGGTTTGTTTGCGCGTCGCGCCTCTGTATCACGCCAACTCAGCAAACGTCGAATCCGGATCTGTGCCGCCGCCGGCTGTCTTTGCGCGGGTCGGAAGGCGAGGTGAGGGTGGGGATTGATGGTCTCTGATTCGGCGGCATTGAGCATGCGAGCGCAGTCTTGCTCCACCCAATCCAAGCGGCCGAGAGATTGCAAGCGCTCGATGATCACCTCGGCCGCCGCCACCAGATGGCGCACGTCGTCTGCGGCATAGGCCAACTGCGCGGGTGACAACGGCCGTCGCAGCCAGTCAGTGCGGGTTTCAGATTTGGATAACACCACGCCGACGGTCGCTTCGATGAGTTTTTGCAGGCTCAAACCGGCACCCATCCCGGCGAGGCTCGCCGCAATCTGGGTGTCGAAGAGCCGTCGGGGCAGACGTCGACATGCGACCAGTAGCGCCTCCAGATCCTCACTCGCACTGTGCATCACGATCGTCGGACAGCGCTCAAGCAAACGCGCAAGCGCGTCAGGGTTGCCGTCTACCATCGGATCGATCAAAGCAATCGCACCGCCAGCGGCCACCTGCACCAGCCCCAACTGGGCGAAGTAGGTGCGTTCGCGAACGAACTCCGTATCCATCGCCAGCAGAGAAGATATCTGTGCAGACTGCCACGCATCCACGTGCGCAGGATTATCGATAAATGCAACGTCCATGCAGCTAAGAGAACTCCCGTTTGGCGGCACCAACCCCGTTGGTTGCGCCCACCCATGCGATAGCCTACCGTGCGAAACCACTGAAGTAGATGGGTTTTTATGCCAGAGCCAGAGCTACTGCCACTCTATCAACGACTTGTTGGAAAGCATTAGAAGTGCTTTGTAAGCCTATGATAAGGTGGGTTTTACTGACTGCATTTGCGGCGCTTTTGGTGACCGGTTGCGAACCCGCAGAAGCACCCAAGAGCGGCATTGACATCACCGCCCAAGTTGATGAGGAAGAGGCGGCAGGTGCCAACCTCAGGCTGCAGGAGTCTGCTCCAACAGAATCTCTGCGCGACCCCGAGCGTCGCCAACAACTGCTGGACGCGGAGACAGTGGCCAGCGAATGGCATCCGGAACCGACGACAAATCCCGAAGAATCCATCGACGAAATGCTGGCGCGCGCAGAGACGGCGCTGGCCGAGGGTCGGCTCAACGAAGGCGAGGGCAATGCGCTGTCGTTGTACATGGCCGTGCTTGCGAGTCAACCCGACAATTCCGTTGCCTTGTCTGCAATGTCGACCATCGCGGAACAGTTGTTGGTGCGCGGCGAACAGTTGATTGCAGATGGCGACTTGCAAGGGGCTGCTGCGCTGGGGCGCGTATTGGCACGGATACGACCAGCCGATCCACTGGTTGCCGAGTTCGCAGCGAAACTAAGGGTAGGGCGAGAGATCGCTTTGCTGCTGCGCGAGGCACAACGCCTGTTGGCAGCCGGAAAGCTGCTCGATCAGGGTGCGGACAGTGCCATGTCGACCTATCGCGAAGTGTTGAAGCTGGCCCCGCAGAATCAAGCCGCACAGGATGGACTGCTGGCGGTCGAATCACAGCTCATTCAGGCGGCCTCTCAAGCCGCTGAAGACTCCAATTACGCGCTTGCGGATCAACTGTTGGTGGACGCGATCGGCGTCGGCACGGGATCAACCGCCGTGCAGAATGCCACCACGCGCGTGGTCGAACTGCGGCAGCGCCGCGCGTCAGAGATCGTGGATCGTGCGAATTCACACATCATGCGCGGCGAGCTTGCCGAAGCCAGCAAGCGGCTCGCTGAACTGGAAGCAGTGTCGGCGCAATCTGAAGGCATTGAGGATTTACGGACCCGAATTGAGCGCGCGCGCATCTACGGCGGCTTGAAGCCAGGCCAGCGTATCCGCGACTCGCTCGCATCTGCAACGTCGGCGCCTGAAATGGTAGTTATGCCAGCAGGCTCTTTTCGCATGGGAGCAAGCGCCGCGGAGGCAGATCGTCGCCCGAGTGAAGGCCCGGTGCACTTGGTCACGTTCGCCCGCGGCTTCGCACTCAGCCGACGTGAAATCACGGTGGGCGAGTTCCGCGCGTTTGTGGAGGCCACCAACTACACGTCCGAAAGTGTGCGCACCAAAAAATCGACAATCTACGACGAGAAAAGCGGCAGCATGACCGAGCGCAGCGGCATCAATTGGCAGCACGATCATCGCGGCAAAAAGGCCAGTGACGATCTGCCGGTCATCCATGTCTCCTGGAATGACGCCAAGGCCTACGCGGATTGGCTTGGCAAAGAAAGTGGCAAGCGCTATCGACTGCCGTCTGAGGCGGAGTTTGAATACGTGCTGCGAGCAGGCGTAGACGCCCGCTATCCATGGGGAGACTCCGCACCAACCGAGTATGTCGGCAACTTGACCGGCGCCAGCGATCGCTCAGCCAGCAAACGCAACTGGGTGCATGCGTTCGAAAATTATTCCGACGGCTACTGGGGTCCGGCACCGGTCGGACAATTCGAAGCCAATCGTTTTGGTCTCGACGACATCGTCGGCAATGTTTCGGAGTGGGTTGAAGATTGCTGGCACGACTCATACCAGCGCGCCCCCGCAGACGGCAGCGCCTGGGTGAACGAGGGTTGCAGCCGACGCACCATCCGTGGTGCCTCCTGGGCCAGTGCGCCTGACCAAGTACGCTCAGCATTCCGGTTGAACGCCGCAGCGACCGTCACCAATGCAAGATTGGGCTTCCGGGTAGCGCGCGAGCTGGAGTAAGTTTACATAATATTGATTATGCGAACTTGATCCACGATGGCCAGCACGGTTGACAGAGCCGCCGCGAAGCGCAGCAACCGCGGCGACATCCAGTCCAGCGCATGGTGCTTCAATCGTCGTTGACGACCCGCGTGCCACCGGCAAAATCGCCGAGTCGGCGGATGTCTTTGTCGATCACCACCACGATCAAACCGACCAGATACAGTGCGAGGGACACGAACAAATCGATAAACCCGCCACCGATACGTTTTCCAACGCTGGCGACGTTGCTGCTGGAAGATTCAGTGTGATTGCTCATCGTGTCCCCTCCCTGAGGTGCATGCTCAAATCGGTGTAAGCCTTGCCCCCGCGGGAACGTTGCATGGTTCCGCCGCGTGCGCGAGCTTCCAAGCGTGCCTGATGATTTCGACGCACCGCTGGCCGGTTTTCTGTCCAGTTCTGCCGGTGGCATCTGATGCAGATACTGCTCGATAAGCGAACTCGTCGTTCGCATATGACGAAATCATCCAGGCCGACTTTGGACGGGGCGCGGAACCCACGCTCGCACGCACGGCACCAGGGTCACCATTTCGAAAAAGGCGCTGAGAAAGTGTTTAATTGCTTCGCTCCCCTTTTCGCCCCGCCTTTGAGCCCAGGACTACTTGCTGCAACTCTCCGGCACCGAGCCGAGCGGCGCGAGTTCGGCCGTATCTTCGCTGCGCGCCACAAGGCTCCACTCCCGGTCTGCGCCGTACTTTTGCAGTGACAGCAGAACCTGCTGTGACGTGCCGTCGGCACGCTTGCCGCATGCCGCCAGGCGCGCGCTCATCGATGTCCAGTCGAGGCCGCCCTCGCCGCCCGGATCGAACTTGATCCGACTCGCGTAGACCTGTTCCGGCCAGAGTTCGGCGACGGTCCAGTCGCGGCCGGTTGCCTCCAGATCCAGATTCTCGTTCGGCAGGCCGCTCGCATCCGCCAAGCGTTCTTCGCGAACGGCCTGCGCGAAAGCGATATAGGCTGCGCGCACCGTCTGCAGCGCGGCCTCGGACTCATCCAGTTAGCGCGCGAGCCGCTTCAGACCTGCGTCGTCGATGCCATCGCTGGCGCTGAGCGCGAGATCAAAATGCACCTTGCCCCGATTGCCGCCGTCCGGGTCCAAGACCTCGAACGACCCGGCCACGCGCTTGTCAGCAGCGTGGGTGAGCAGCAGCGCCAGTTTGTCGTCGAACAGGACTTGCGCCTGGAATCCGTAGCCCAAGTCGAGCGAAGGTTTCGCCTGTTGGTCGATAACTAGCTTCGCCCACGCGATAGGGTCTTTGCTACGCTGATTCTGCATCGTCCAGTACTGGAAACCTACACCGGGTTGGGTGGCAGAATCGCCGATCTTGTCGCTCAAATCCCGGTCCGCAAGAATCACCACCAGCTCAACTTCATTGCGATCCGCCGCAACGCGATCAAGGTAGGCGACCCCGTGCGTCAGCGCCGTCTCTGCCAGCGGCGGACTCAGGCCCGAAGCTGAGATCGAACCGCTCACCGTATCGCCCGCAACGGCGGGCGTCACCGTGATCGAAAACATCGTGATCAGCAGCAATCCAAGACAAGGTTTCATGCAGTGCTCCCGGATCAGAGTGGGCGGATAGAAGAGTGGGCGGATAGAAGAGACGTAATCGAAGCGTTTGCGTGGGCGCGTTGCCAGCACCACGGTCGCCTCGAAGCCTACTCTCACGGGCGGCCATGTGCATGCTGCCAAACTAGGATCGAGGATAGATTCGGAGGTTTTCTCGGCGTCTCGAACGGTCGCGACCGCTCGCCTCTGCGGCAGCGAACGCGAGCATCGGCGAGATCCGGCCTTTCCGGCACAGCCACGCGAAGGATGACGCACGGAAAGCGGCCCAAAGCGGTCCCCACAATTGAGTCGCAAATGTCCGTCGTTGCAAACGGAGAAAGCAGTCCGCGTCGAACGCGGCAAGTCTGGCTCAGTCTCGGTAAGGGCAATTGAAACAACCCATGCCGAGAAACCTCAT